>JARZZM010000066.1 GCA_030130125.1 Thermoproteota archaeon | reverse complement strand
AAGGGCCTCATGGACGAACTGTACGGCATAAGTCCCTCCGGTCTCCTCGCTGGGCTAGTCAAGTGGTACATCTACCTCCTTTTCATAGGAGTCGCTGCCGAGAATCTGGGCTCCGGCGTCCTAGCCGACTCGGCTAGGGCCCTAGTAGAACACTCACCAAAGATACTAGCCGGCCTCTTCCTCGTATTCATCGGGCTTATCGTCGGAGGTATAGTGAAGAAGCACGTACTTGGTTCCACCTTAGCCGGGAAGGAGTTCTTCGGGTCCCTGTTCAAGTTCGCGAGCATCGCCGTATTCACCATCGCCGCCCTTTCCACTGCGGGAATAGATGTCAGCCTGCTCGTCCAGACTGTGGTGATAGCTGTTGCGGCGATCACCATCTCCATAGGGGTGGCGGTGGGCATAGCCTTGGGCTTGGTGCTCAAGGACGAGTTGAGACCCTACATCAAATCAATATTAAGGGAGATCTTGGGGAAGGAAAGTGAGAGGAAGAATGGAGAGGTGGAAAACGGCCTCTATCCCCCATAGGCTCCTCTCCTCCATACTCTATCAGCTGGCACCGCTCGCAGTCCTAGAATACGGGGGAGGGCCCGAACACCTCTCACTCTCTTTCTTCCTGATGTACCTAGGACTCATGGTAGGTAACCTCACTTGGACTAGGGCTTTGGCACCGAAGGAGAGGCATGTGCCGGGGATAGCCTTAGGACATCTCTCCCTCGTGGTGCCTGGACTGGTAGTCAGCTATCCAGATGTCTATGCTGCTCTCCTTGCCTCGTTCTTGGTTGCCTTTCTCTCCCCCATCTCGTACTTCTCGGGACTCTTCTATGCCTACGATCAGCTTAAGGATCCATCGGAGGCCTCTTCATCGTATGAATCAGTATCCGGATGGGCCTGGCTTTCCGGACTCTTCCTAGGGGCTTTCATCCTCCACTCGATGAATATAGAGGGGCTGGCCCTGCTGAGCGTTCTGATAGACCTCCTCCTGATACCACTCATCGTTGCCTCCCTGAGGATACCTGTCCTGAGCATATTGAGGAAGGCCTACGAGGAGGAGATAGGCCTCCTCCCCATAATAGAGGAGGGCATCGAAGCAGTTCACCGCGCGGAGGAGGAGGCCTTAGAATGGACAATGGCCCTCATGTCTAGGGTTGCCAGGGGGACCCTATTCCAGAAGCCGGCCTATATACTGCTGAGCCTGCCCAAGGTAGGAGTGCCCTTCAGCCTGAAGGTTTTCTTGGCTTTCATGGGTCTGGGACTGGCCTACCCGCAGCTTGTTGGAGTCCAGAAGGCTTTAGGCCTGAACAACTCCCACATCTACCTGCTGTCGGCCCTGAGCTCTCTTGTCTCCAGTACACTCTACAAGAGGGCAGGGAGGGGAGATGAGGTAAGGAACTTGAATCTCTCGCTCCTCGCTAGGTCGGCCATGCTCTTCAGCGTCCCAACCGTTCTACTCGGTATCTTCTCCCCATTCGAGTACTTCATAGCGTTCATGATTCTCGACGGGGCCACATGGTCCTTCATCATGGTCTCAATATCTAGGAGGGGCTTGAGGGTCTCACTGGAATACCTCGGACAGGTGAACTTCGTGAGATCGCTCGGCTGGTCAATTGGTGCTCTCTTGGGCGGTTTCGTGACGAGCTACGCTGGACTGGTCATACTCTACGAGGTATCGGCTGTATTGGTAATGTTAGCATCCGTAATAAAGACCAAGAAGCTGGAACATGAGGTGAGGAGGAGCCTCCTCATTCAAAAATGATCAAAATTCTCTTTCAACCAAGAAATTGGCGAGATTCCTTAACTTCTCCTTGTACTCATTGTCGGGGAGGAGCCCTTCCACACTGGACCACGATTCTCTTATCATGTTCCTCGCGAACTCCTTAGCGTACTCAATCGACCCGTATTTCCTTAGGATGGATATGGCCTCCTCTATGAGAGCCTCATCCCTAGTGTGTAGGGAAAGGATGTGTTTCAGCCTCTTCTTATCCTCTTCGCTCGCCTTTGAGAGAGCGTGTATGACCATGAGGGTTACCTTACCCTCGGTTATGTCCTCGCCGAAGGCCTTGCCCAGCTTCTCGGCGCCGGTCACATTCATTATGTCGTCCTGTATCTGGAAGGCTACGCCTATGGTCTCGGCGAATCTCCCCAGCCTCTCCTCCTCTTCCTCGCTGAGGCCAGCGGCTATGGCCGCGAACCTAGCTGCGAGCCTCGGGAGTACCCCGGTTTTGTTGGCGCACATCTGGAGGTAGTGGTCGACTGTTATCTCCTCCGGATCCTTGAGCCCACGATGCCACCCAATGTCAGTCGCTTGGCCCAAGTGTATCCTTATCATATCCTCTAAGTAGGCGTTGATCAACCTCCTGAAGGTCGAGTCGTCCACATCCATCTCCATGAGAATGCGTAGGGGCATGAAGTACATGGCTGAGGACAAGTTCACGGCTATATCGAGGCCATACTTGACGTGAATTGCTTTATCGCCCCTCCTGACCTCGGCTCCGTCTTCTATATCGTCGGCGATAAGGGAGCCGTTGTGTAAGAGTTCCACTATGATTGCCAGCTCTTGATACTTCTCTAAGTCGACTTTGAGGTTCTTGGCCAGTATGATGAAGAGCCAAGGTCTCCACCTTTTGCCACCTCTAGAGAGGAGATCCCACATGGGCTCGAATATGGTCTTCTGGATAACATCAGGGTCGTAGGAGTAGGGGGCCTCACCAGCTAACCATGTCAGGTACTCGACGTCGATGTTCTTAGGAAACCTTCCCTCAATGAGGGAGTCAACGATCTTCCTGTTCTCCTTAAGCTCCCTTTCGATGTCCATTAAGTACACCGCTCCCAGTATCTCTCCCATGCATAAATATATGTCGGATAGAGCTCCCCAAAGCGAGCGTCCATAGATTTTTATCGCTCTAGGCCTAGGCTTCTCCCAAATGAGGGAAGTCGGATTCGTTGTCGGTAGAACCTCCACCAAGTGGGTCACAGTGAGGCTTGAGGAGGAGGTCCTGATTAACGACTTGGTGTTGGTGGGCGACGGGCTCCTTGGTGTGGTCCGGGGTGTATCCTATGCCAATCCCACCATGTCCCCCTACTCGCCCTTCACTCCTACGAATGTGGAGGCAGTCCGGGCTTACGAGTATCTGAACGCCAGCGTAGAGCTGTACGGGTCCCTTACGAGTGGCAGGTTTGATCCCAGGGTTCTGACGGCTACTCCAACCGGTACTCCCGTATACAAAGTGGAGAGGGGGGATCTGGAAGATCTGAAGTTCATTGAAGATCCGATATTCATCGGAGAGCACCCCTCCTCCGGATGGCCCCTCCCGCTAGATCCCAGGGCTGTCGATTACCACATAGCCGTAGTCGGCTCCACAGGATCGGGCAAATCCCATCTAGTGAGACTCTTGGTGAGGGAGCTCGTGAAGGTAGGTAAGAGGGTCGTGATATTCGATCACACCGGCGCTGACTACGCCCCCTTCTTCAGGGAGGAGACCATACCCGATGCGGACGTGTTCCCGGACATGCTCTCTCTAGCCGAGGTGATGGCTAACAAGGTGCTGGGGAAGGAGTACTTGGATGATGTTGAGGTGGCCCTCTACGCCTACCTGTACAGCGAGGGCGACGTCGGGAAAGCTAGGGAATTCATGGAGTCACTTGGCTTCGGGAACGGGCAGTTTGACATGTCGACCATCCTAGGGTTGAGGGATAAGAGTCCTATGGGAGTCAGGTGGGAAGACGAATCCTTCATAGCGATCTTAAGGCTCGTCATGGGGTACCTCAAGAGGAGGGAGCACACAGTTGCCAAGTCCCTTTTCAGGCTCGTCAAGTCAGGAGTCAGCTTGGGATCGTTCAACGGGAGGAAGTACGGTATAGATGATCTGGTGGATCTGATCCTCAACAGGGATCTCACGGTCCTAGACATAAGCTCGGAGACCCTGCCCATTAGGTACGGCATAATGAGGGGTGTGGTTTCAGGGCTCATGGCGAGGGCAGAACGGAGCGGTGAGAGGTTGGATGTCGCTATAGTGGTCGACGAGGCCCAAGTTTACGCTAGAGGACAGCCGCCCACAGAGGCCCTCTCGGATGTGGCGAGGAGGGGAAGAAAATGGGGGATCGGGCTGATACTCGTGAGTCAGAGGTGGGTATCCGACCTAGACATGAACATCAGGGCGAACATAAACAGCGTAGTATTCAGCTCCCTGCAGTCGTCCAGTGACCTCGAGGACATAGGTAAGGTCGTCAGTCTGGGAAGCATAGACATCGGGGTACTAGGAACAGGGGACTTCTACGTTACGGGCCTACTATCTCCGTTCAGGAGGCCGATACTGGTGCACACGTTCGGTGAGTACCATGGATGAGAGGGAGGAATGGGGTGAGGATCTCCTAGATCCGGATGTGTATTCTGTAGCGTTGGAGAAGGCTAGGAAAATTGCTGGCAGTATGAGAGAGGCTTGGGAATATCTACTGCCCGTGTACGAGAGGATTGCATCCATCGTCAGGAGAGATGTCCGCGAGCTGAGCGAGTCCCACAAGGAGTACGAGGTCATCGCCGTAGATTCCACATTCTCACCAACACTCTCACTGAGAGGGTTGAGGGCGGGGTTCATCCTCCTCACTGCCGTGACCTATCCCAAGCCTTCACGTCCCGTATTCCGATTGAAGCCCGTGAGGAGTGGTCTGAGGGACGAGGATGAGGATCCCAGCGATGCCATAGTCTCGGTGAGGGCGAAAAAAGAGGAACTGCTTCTGATCAGGGATATCCTGATCCATAGGGGTGATTACGATGTGGTGGTGAGGGATGGTGACCTCCCACCAGCGGATGCCGTGCTTGAACTGAGGAGGCGTACTGGGATAACTAGCCTATCTCACGAGGTGTTGGAACTAGCCGAAAAGAAAGATAGGGGTTTGGTGGGGCTCGTGAAGAGGATAAGCACGTCCCTCATCGCTTACAGGTATTTGGGGAAGGAGCTCCTCGAGATAGTGAACTCTCGGCCTGAAGGAGTACCTCAAGGTGTGGCCTGGGACCTGCTATCTGATCCCGTCTTGGCCTGGCTCATGCTCGACCCAGGAGAGTTCCTCTCCGCTGGGAAGTATGGGGAAGAGTTCGATGGTATGAGGTTCATTGTCTCCTACTTCTCTTCCATGGTTAGGGGAAAGGAGAAGTACATAAAGAGGATGAATAAGAGGTTGGAGGACTTTCCCCTCTTCAATGAGGTGGAGGTGTCTTTTTACAGGCCGAGAGCCAGCGGCGCCCCGGTGGTCAAGCTGACTGGGTTCAATGTGGACATGTGGGAGTTCTCCTCCTTCTCCGCTGATAGCACCCGAGGTCCGTCTTATCCGGATTTCATTAACCTAGCTGATACCGCCTGTATAGAGCACGCCAAGTCCATCAGACCGGAGATGGTCATGCTGGATGCCCTGAGGGTGGCCTCCGAATCTGAGGGGTTAAGCAGGCTGAAGTTCAGGGGTAGAAGAGCGGATCTGGTGTCCTTGCAGAACGTTCAGAAGCTCCATCTGTTTTACAGGAGAGAGTAATGCGGTCAGCAGACAACCTCGGTGAGCAGGGACCTCACGTACTCCACCAGAGACCTCCTATCCACTCCCCCGTAGGCTATTATGGAGAAGTCTTTGGACAGTCCTACGGACCCGCCCAGCTCTGAAGAGTAGAATTGTATATAGGAAAGCCTACCCAAGCGTTTTATCTCCTTGTAAAGATTTAGATCCTCGAGATTCTCTCCATAGATAGCTATCTTCCTGATTCCCAAGCCTCTGAGGTCCTCGAAGTGCGCCACCCTAGTCCCCTCGCTGAGGGATTCTAGGACTGCCTCCGGGAGTACACAGTGCTCGAACTCTCCTTCTCTCTTCAAGGCCTCAGTAACCTTGAATGCCACGAATTCAGCCAGTTTCCTCCCTCCAAACACCATGATGAATGGGCTTTCAACCTTGAAGGTTAGGAAGTCGGCATACTGGGTTTCCACTGTCAGTGAGATACCTCTCCGGGATCTCCTCCTGACCAATCTGTCCCTAGCTAGGGTTCCGGAGACCTCGTCACCGGAAGACTCCAGAGACTCAAAAGTGGTTAGGAGAGTCCTTCCTTCCCTCTCTATCTCCTCCCTCCAGTTTGAAAGTGATTCTATTAGTTTGCTCGGATCGTAGTCCGGGATTCTGAACAGTTTGGCGGCGATCACAGCGGTAATCCCTCCCCTAGTGAGGGGGATAGGATGATAAAAACAGTGAGGAAGCATCAGGATAATCGTTAATATAGATGATGATCAGTGTTTTAGTTCAAAAATCACCTTCTGAAGCTGGATACAGCTTCCGATATGAACTCTTCATATACCGCTCTCACTCTCTCGGCATTCTTCGTCCTTATGAATCCCATAAGGGCCGCCTTAATGGCCTCGGATCTGCTCTTAAACATACCTTCCGACACGAGGGCATCGATGGCATCGATGAGTTCCTTGTCAACCTGCAGCGATACCTGCTGGCTCATTCTCTCACCTTACCTGTTCTGAACGGCTCCTCTATATAAGCGATTATTGTAGAAATTCGAAACGACATATGACGAAAACAAGTCGGGAGCACTATCAGCTGCCAGTACCGCGATGGGTTGACTTAAAAAGTTCAATCTGCAGCCGCGAGGTACACGCCTCGCCTCCCGCGCATCCGGAGGCAAGTGAAGTATAGTTTATTTAGGAGCCTATGCACTAATCCAGAAGGGGGAAAAGAGGGATCTGGGATGGGTATGTTGGAGGCGTTTATAGCTATAAGCGTAAAGCCTTCTAGCACGACCGATCTGAAGAAGGTATTCCCAGAGAACGAGAAGGTCAAGGAGGTCTTCTATGTTACAGGCGAGTTTGATTTCCTCCTGAGAGTGGAGGCAGCTAACACTTTCGAGCTAGCTAGGATAATAGAGAGCCTGAGGAGTCAGGAGGGTGTGGAGAACACTGTTACGTTCATCGTACTGGAGAAGCTGAAGTGAGCCCCAAGAGGATCAAAGTAATAGTCCTCAGGCTCCATCAAGACGATCCCAAGAAGGCAACAGGCTCGAAGCTCCTTAGGCTGGGGCTTGCCGAGAGGTACAGACCTAGTAGAGGACCTTCCTTAGTTGTACTGAACCCGCTCTCCCATAGGTTCCTATCGCCCGCTGACAAGGAGGGGACTAGGGGCATAGTAGCTGTGGACGCCTCTTGGCGTAAGGTAGAGTCAGTTAGATGGCCTCATGGGAAACAGAGGAGGCTGCCCTTCCTAGTAGCAGCTAACCCCATAAATTACGGGGTGCCTGAGAAATTATCCACGGTGGAAGCCTTAGCCGCGGGTCTCTACATACTGGGCTGCAAGGAGCAGGCCTTGGAGTTACTCGATCCGTTTAAATGGGGTCCTGAGTTCATTTTCCTGAACTATGAGAGGCTAGAGGCATACTCTCGCGGGGAAAATAATGAGGAGGATGTGAGAGCCTTGGACGACAGGTTTAGGAAGGAGCTAGCGGGTTAGGGCCCTCTCTATAGCCTCAACAAAGCCCGGCAGGTCGATAGGATATCTGGAAGTGATCAAGTTCCCATCAACAACTACCGGTTCATCCACCCACTCGGCGCCAGCGTTCACCAAGTCGTCTCTGACCTGCCTAGCCGAGGTCAGTTTCCTCCCTCTCACGATCTTGGCCGAGATGAGCACTTGAGGACCGTGGCATATAGCAGCGACGATCTTCCCCGCCTTGAGCATCTCCCTAACGAACATCAGCGTGTGATCGTCGAGCCTGAGCTTGTCGGGGCTGTAGCCTCCCGGGATTATGCAAGCATCGAAATTGTTGGCCCTCAGGTCCGATGTCTTCACATCAGGCTTCCACTTCCTGCAGCCGTGCTTGCTTCCGAACTCGTCCAGCGGAGATGCCACTACCACCTCGTGACCTCTCCACTTGAAGTAATAGAATGGGAAGGTGAACTCGTCATCCTCCACCCTGTCGTGCACTAGTATGGCTATCCTCGCCATGCTCATCACCGGTGTTCATTACAGAAGCCAAAATTTATGGTTTCAAGACTAGAAGACCGAGGTCCTCCTATAGGTCCCGAGCACCTTCACCCATATCGACTCGCTCTTCAGCTCCTCGAGGGCATCCCTCACGTACTCTTCCCATAGAGACCCCTCGAATTCCACGAAGAACGAGTAATTCCAAGGTTCCCTCCTTATAGGTCTGGATTCAAGCCATAAGAGGTTGATGTTCCTCCTAGCGAACACTCCAAGTGCCCTCCACAGGGCGCCCGGCACGTGCCTCGTGGCGAAGAAGGCGGATGTGGTGTCAGCGTCCCTAGGCCACTTCCCTTCTTTAGTGATCACGAAAAACCTAGTGGTGTTGTGGGGCAGGTCCTGAATGTCCCTAGCGAGCACCTCTAATTCATAAAGCTCAGCCACCCTCTCGCTAGCTATCGCGGCCTTCCTCCTATCCTCCTGCTCGGCCACTTCCCTAGCTGCCCCTGCAGTGTCGAAGCTCGGAATTACCCTCCATCCCCGGGACTTGAGGAATCCCTCGCACTGAGATATTGCCTCCGGATGGGAGTACACCACCTCAACATCCTCTAATCTGGCGCCCTTCACCCCAAGCAGGGCGTGCCTCACTCGGACCTTTATCTCGCCCACGACCTTAATGTCCCTTTCCAGTAGGAGGTCTAAGGATTTCCTAATACTCCCCGTACTGGAATTCTCAACAGGGATGACACCGTAGTCAGCCTCCTCAGACTCTATTGAATCGAACACTTCCTCCAAAAACCTTTTAGACAGAGGTTCGTATTCCCTATCCTCAAAGAATCTTTTGGCCGCTTCATCGCTGTACGACCCTCTCTCTCCTTGGATGGCTACCTTCATCCCTCCACAACTGGAAAGAGCGTTGAAAAATGTTATCATTAAAGCCATCCGCACATCCCGAGAAATGGAGGGAAAAGCTGGGAGATCCTTACTGAAGGAAATAACGAAATATGTCGGTAGGCTCGGCAGGAACATAGCTGTTCCTCCGCATCCCAGCATAGATGCTGGGGCGGAGAGGTTAATGGGCCTGACGAGGGTGTACGCCACCGATCCGGCCTTAGGAGTGCCTGATGAGGATCTCGGCTACTTCGCTTTTCACTTCTCCGCATCGGATGTGGCGGTCTTGGGGGCTGAGCCCAAGCTAATGACCAGCACCATACTCCTGCCGGCAGACGCTAGCGACGATCTAGCTCTGAGGATAGCTAAGGGGATAGACTGGGAGGCTTACAGGTACGGCGTAACTGTGATAACTGGGCACACCGGTAGGTACGAGTCGGTGAAGGAGCCCGTCGTCGTCACGACGGTGATCGGAGAGGTCAGGGAGCCGGTGACGCCCAAGCTAGCTAGGGTCGGGGATAGGCTACTCCTAGTCGGCACACCTGGAGCTGAGTTGCTGTACGGCATCGCTCACTTCAACCCCGCGCTCCTAGAGGGAAGGTTCGGCAAGAGGACTGTGGAGAGATGGAAAAGAGCTAGATGGATGTTAACTGCCGTGGATTCAGCTAGAGACCTTGTTCTATTCTCGAGGGTAAACGGTATGAAGGATGGAGCGGAGGGCGGGCTTATAAGACTCCTGAATGACTTTGCAGATGCTGCTGAGCTCGGCTTCACCGTGAACAGGGACCTCATTCCCTTTCCGCCGGAGCTCCTAAGGCTGGGTCGGGAGAGGGGGTTTGATCCCATGGCTGCCTCAAGCTCAGGCGTGGTGCTGGCCGCCATCCCGGGCAACTTACCTTTAGGTTTCCTCAAGGATCTCATGGAATCCCACGGATTCGTCGTGAGGATTATCGGCGAGCTCAGGAAGGAGGGGAGAGAGTTTGTCGCAGAGGGGGAAGTGAGGGAATTTCCAAGTCCGGAGGAGGTTAGGGATCCCTACCCTGATCTCACTCAAGTGAGCTGATCTTCGCCACTACATCCCCGTCTATGGAGTAGGCGACCGCCATCCTCTTAGAGGTGTGGGCGTATCCCACCTTCCCTCTGTTATCTAGGACTATTACGCCACCCCAACCTCCCGTCCTATCGGCCATGAAGGAGAGAGACCTCTGAGCGGCCTCTGTGGGGTGTAGCCCCCTAGCCAAGAAATCCACAGCGAGTTTGGATAGCATTACCCTCATTATTGGCTCTCCCTGCCCAGTGGAGCTCGCCCCACCTAGCTCGTTGGCGTAGGCCCCACACCCTATGAGTGGAGTATCCCCTACCCTGCCCGGCCTCTTGAGGGGCACGCCACCCGTGGAGGTGGCGGCCGCTATCCTGCCATTGGTATCCAGAGCGACGGCACCGACGGTCCCCCTTACACTAGAGATCCTCCTCTTCCAAGCCTCACGCTCCCTCTCAACGATCAGCTCCTCGGGATCTATCAGTTCGAACCCCAACTCCAAGGCAACCCTCTCGGCACCCTCGGAGACGAACATCATCTCCTCCATCTCCTCCATTATGGCCCTAGCTAAAGAGATAGGGTTCTTAATGCGCCTAACAGCCGCGGCAGAACCGAACCTCAGGGAAGCCCCGTCCACTATTATGGCATCCAGCTCCACGTATCCCTCCAAGTTGAGAACGGATCCTACACCCGCATCGAACGTTGGATTGTCCTCCATTATTGCAACCGCTCGCTCAACAGCATCTAAGGCTGAATATCCTTCCTGCAGTAACTTGAATCCCTCACGGGCTGCCCTCCCCACACCGAGAACGCTGGGTTCCAAAAGGTCCGGAGGTATGTCCCAAGCCCCACCGTGTACTATTATGACCGGATCCAAATTACCCCCTGACTACCTCCTCCACTTCTATATATTCGGGAGGAACCCTCTTCACCAAGAAGGTCAGGCGCGATGGTCTATACAGCGGTACATCCCTAGCGAGATCTCTAGCCCTTATTCTGAGGATGACGTGAGGTCCTCTTCTCCTTTTTGCCACTTTCAAGGCCCTCTCCTTGGTGAGAGAGAGGTGGACGTATCCCCTACCCATCGGCTTGAGCCCCTCCCTCAATATTGATCCTAGGGAGCTGAGGGTGGTCCCGTGATACAGTATGTCGGGGACCTCGTCCAGAGGAAGGGGCCTATCGTATGTGACAGTAAAACTGTGGCCATACCTAGCCCTCACCATTCCGTCCACTACCTCAAACCTCTCCTCATCGCTCATTATGACGTCTAAGACCTCTTCCCTAGAGCATTTTTCCCTCATAATTGTAACTACAGAGTCTAGGAGATCGTCGAGTGGGACAAACCCTCTCTCATCTGGCGACAATCCACCTAAGTCCGGTCTATGCCTCAGTAGTAGCGATACCAATTTGCTAATTCTTACTCTCCTCGCCATAATTAATAACACCTCTCCATTTATTCCAAGTGAACTTGTAATTTCCCTACTTCCTAAGATCCCGGATGTTAAATTAAATGGATTTCAGTGTAAAGATGATGATATCGAAGTTATAAGCTACCCTCCTGAGTAGAGCCCTCTCATAGCTTTGAAGGGGAAATTTTTTATTTAACCTGAGATCCCTTATCTTATGCCCAAGACGAGGTATCTACCTTTAGCTCCCATCGGGAGGATAATCCGGGAGGCCGGTGCTGAGAGGGTTAGTGACGCTGCCGTTGAGAGACTGGAGCATTACATGGAGAAGTTTGCCATGGAAGTGAGCAAGCACGCCGTTAGCCTCGCCAAGCATGCCAATAGGAAGACCGTAACCGGCGACGACATCGAGCTGGCTGTTAGGGCTGTCTGGAAGACATAAGCTCCCGGCCCTTTTTCCGCCCGGGCCTTCCCTTTTTCTTAATCTCAGGTATATTCGACCCTCCCATTCGATAGTAGTATACCGTGAAATCTCTTTATTATGGCACTAGGGGGAGGCTTGGTGGAGTAAGGTGTCTTCGATAGAGAGCTTCTTCAACCCGAAATCAATGGTGATCGTGGGAGCATCGAGGACTCCTGGTAAGATAGGATACGAGCTGCTGAGGATCATGGTGGAGAACTCTCAAAGAGGGATCTACAAGGGCAAGCTCTACGCGGTCAATCCGAAATCCGATGAGATGATTCTGGGAGTTCCCACGTACAAATCGGTGCTGGATATACCCGAGACCCCCGACCTAGCCGTTTTGGTCACTCCAGCTAAATATACACCACCAGCCATGGAGGAATGCGGGAAGAAGGGCATAAAGAACGTCATAGTGATAAGCGGGGGATTCGCCGAGGTGGGAGGGGAGGGGGTGAAGCTCCAGAAAATGCTTGAGAGCATCAGAGAGAAGTACGGGATGAGGGTCATTGGACCCAACTGCGTGGGAGTGGTGGTCCCCTCCACGGGCGTGGACACGATGTTCCTACCGGTCAAGAAGGAGTTCTTAGGGAGGAAATATATCTCGTCTCCCAGACCCAAGCCGGGTAACATATCACTCAGCACCCAGTCGGGCGCCTTCGGGGTTGCTTGCTTGGACTACATGCATGGAGAAGGCATAGGGCTGGCTAAATTCGTTAGCTATGGGAACAAGCTCGATGTAGACGAGGTGGATGTATTGAAGTACCTGAAGGACGATGAGGAGACAAAGGTCATCCTCATCTATGCTGAATCCATTGATAGAGGAAGGGAATTCCTGAAGCTCGCCAAGGAGATAACTAAGGAAAAACCGATAGTAGTATTCAAAGCTGGGAGGACGAGCGCTGGTGCCAGAGCCGCCAGCTCCCATACAGCGGCAATGGCTGGAAGTGACTCCGTCTACGATGCGGCTTTCAAGCAGGCGGGAGTGATAAGGGTTGAGGACATGGAGGAACTGTTCGACGCCGCCAAGGCCTTGGTTATGCAGCCACCAGCAAAGGGTGATAGAATAGCCATACTCACCGATGGCGGCGGAGTTGGAGTGATGGCTGCCGATGAGACTGAAGCGCTCGGTCTCAAACTATCTGACCTAACTGAGGAGAGTCAAAAAAGATTTCAAGAGCTCAAGGAGGGGAAAGTCATACCCCCGATAGCCGCCACAGGTAACCCCGTTGACCTCACGGGAAGTGCAACGGACGAGTCCTTCGTAGAGTCGATGAAGATCCTACTGGAGGACGATAACGTAGATGGCATCATCGTTCTCGCGCTCCACCACGTTCCCGGCGTCACTGCTGAGCTCCCGAGCAAATTAGCCAAATTATCTAAGGGATACGACAAGCCCGTGGTGGCCATGGACGTTGGCTCGTCGCAGTACGCCAGGGAGTTCAGGGAGCTCTTCGAAAGGGAGGGCATACCCGCATACCCGGAGTCGGAGAGGGCTGTGAGGGCCATGAAGGCCCTAGTAGAGTTTGGGAGGGCTAAGAACCTCCCGAGATGAACCTCCTCACCAGTGGGATTGTTATCAGGGCACCGACGGCTACAATGGATAGTGCTATGAGGCCCAAGTATCCCTCTCCCCACCACACTCCCCTTACAGCCTCTAATTCCAATTCCGTGTGGATCGTCTGATAGAGTGAGCGACCGTCCTGCTTCCAAGAGATCTTAATGTCCATCGGCACTCTCTCAGGAGCGTTCTCATCTATATCCACCTCCATTATGGCCGATGCTTTGGACCTAGGTGGCACCTCCCCTAAGGCCAAGGAGGTTGTCCCAACCAAGTAAGGAGTTATGACCTCTAGAACCACGTCCTTAGCCGTCACTCTGGCCTCGTTCTTTATCACAACCGTCAGCTTCACACCCCTCTCCCCCGGTTTGGGCTTGCCTGGAATGGAGAGCTCGAGCAGTTTGAACCTAGCCTTCTCATCTATTTGAATGGGTATCGTTGTATTCCCGAGTTTAGACACTAGTATGGCCTCATATCTGCCTGGTCGAGCGCTCTCCTCTATGTCTATGAGGAATGTGACGTCCACCGCTTGATTGGGAGGTAGTGCAGGTATGAGGAATGCGTCGGTTCCCGGGGAAGATGGTTCCATCACCCCGGGAATGGGCTTGAGTATGATCCTAAAGTCCTTGGCGACATAATTACCCACATTGGTCAGAACCGCAATTAGCTTCACATTCGTATCCCCGGGGTATACGGAAGATGGGACTGTGGACACGTGAGCCACCTCGATCTGAGGCTTTCCCACTGCTCTCACGCCAAACGAGAGTAGATCACTGTGGAGGATCCCGGCTTCATCCTCATAACTTGCGTGAACTAAGAATTGAACAGCCCCATAGGCTTGAGGTGACAGATACACCGAGAACTCCCTGATCACCGACTCCCCGGGGTCAAGCTGTTCTATGTAAGTGTAGTCCTCACCCACTATAGCACCCAATTCAGGGGAGGGCAAGGCCAACTTCACCACCAAGTTCCTAGCCAATCCTCCCTCGTTTACCACCTTCACCCGGATGCTGCTGACCTCGTCCACCATCAGCTCTGTATCCAACGGCGATACGGAGATCAGTGGAGCCTTTGGACTCTCAGTTATGAATGATAAGGGTATTATCTGCTCCCTAGGCCTATCATGCTCATCCAAGTAGGAGATTTGAAGGGTCATCACCAAGCTTCCGTAACTCACATTAGGTGAAGATATTAGCACAGTTATCTCAACCCCCTGTCCCGGCTCTAAATCTCCTATATCGACTCCGCTAGGGGACAGGAGCGCCAAGTCCTTGGAGGGAACGAAGCTTACTCTTATGGATCTAGCCATCTCCTCCCCCTCGTTCCTCAGAATTATGTCCACCGTATCCTGACTCCCTGGAGTTAGCACCTTCCTATCCGTGTAGGCCACGAGATAAGGCCCTGAAGTCGTTTCCACGTAGAATCCTAAAGTTGCAGTATTCATGCGGTGTTCAGATCCTGAGTCGAACCAGTCCACAGTGGCCAGCAGCTGCAGGGGTCCTCTGACAGTTGGATCCACGAAGAGATCTATAGGAACGCATACGGAATTCCCTGAGGTTATATTACCAATGTCCACCTTATTAGATCCGCGCACAGCGGTATTCGGAGGTGATTGAACAGTTAAAGTCGTTCTAAAGGCATCCCCCCCTCTGTTCTCGATGAAGAGATATATCTTATTCACCTTACCCGGCTCCAAGGTCGTGGTGTTGGTGGTCAAGAATAGACCTCGAGGTGGCACCTCTGAGATGACCACATTTTGCACGCATGTATACTGGCCTCCGGCCCCCACCTGAGATTCCCAAGTTACCGTGACCGTTAAGGTCACGGCCTCGTCTGCGGAGTCGCCGACGTATATAGTGACAGGAAATTCCTTATTCTCTCCCGGATTGATAATTCCAGCCTCTACTGGGGAGGAAACTTGGACATTAGGTGATGCAGGTCTTATCACAGCTCTGACTCTTCTAGCTACACCGTCACCGTAATTGGATAGGGTGAGTTGGGCCTTAGCAGGCCTGCCTGGCTTAGCAGTGGCAGATAGGGAGCACCTAACTTGGGGGGTACCGTGGATCGTCACATAGAGGTCAAATGCTTCGGTCTCGGGCGTATCGTCCGCCGTGAAGTTTACCTCCAGAGTCGCCCTGTAGTGAGACGCGTCCGCATTCGCGGGGACGAACACCCTAAAGTCCATGACGAGTACCTGCCCCTCAAAGAGGGACCCTGTATAGGAGAAGTTCCCTGAGTAATCAGACCCAGCCATGTCGTGGATAGTGAGGGTGGAGGAGATTTCCCTTATAGATCCGGGGTAAAGGCTCTTCAGCTCTACGGTGAAGGTGTTTACCATTCCAGGAACTAGAAAGCCGCTCCAGTACGAATCCTCTATCTTTAGATAGGAAGGAGAGTCACCCATTGCTGAGAGCATAGGTAGCAGTAAGAGAACCATTGTAACGATCGGTGCGACTCTGCTCATCACATCACCTCCATCCTCAGGAATCTCAGGGAGAGGGCGAGAAAGGCGGATGTAAACACGCTAATTACCATCAGTTGGTCTAGAACCATGAAATAGCTCCATCCCTTGAGGGAAACATTCCTAAAAGCTGTCACGAAGTAGTACATTGGGACGAAGGATGCGATGAGCTTAGCCTCAGAACTGAGAACGTCAACCGGGATCAATACTCCGCTGAAGAGCATGAATATTATGAACGAGAATATGCTGGCCTGATAGGCTTGAAGCTGATTTCTGGAGAAGACGGATATTAATAGACCCAAACTCAGGGAATTTAGAAGAAATACTGTTGATACCACGGTCATGTCAAAGAAGGAGCCCTTAAGCTTAACATCGAATAGCAGCATTGCCGTGAAAAGGCTCAGTATAGCATCAGATACTGTTGCGAAGAAGTATGCGATCAATTTACCGAATACTATGTCGAAGACACTCACTGGCGTCATAATGAACTGCTCGAACGTTCCCTTCTCCCTCTCCCTGCAGATTGATACAGATATCAAGCTTGTTGGAACCATCTGCAATATCATAGCCATGAGCGTTGGGATGAAGCTCTCTATCTTCTTTATCTTGGGGCCGTAAACAGTGTAAAACATCGGTGTTATGGCGAACGTACCGAATTGAGCTGCGGTCCACTCCTGAAACCGTTGAGTGACCACTCCGACTGCCTGCATTATTATCTGGGCCACTGTCGGGTTACTGGCATCGTAATAAAGCTCCACCCTAGTAGGTCTACCCCTCATCAGATCCTCAGTGAAGGTCTCTGGGATTATCAGGCTCGCGTAAACCTTACCAGAGTACACTGAGGAGAAGCCTTGACCCTTAGATTTGTATATGGCCTTTATCTCGAACATCTTGGAGTTTCTGAGCTCCTGTATGAATTTGAAGGCTCCATCTCCGCCATCTAGGTCTACTACAGTGATTGGATATTTCCCAGCGCCTTTACCACCGTATCCGTATCCAAAGAGGACAGTCACGGTTATAGGCATCAGGAGGACCATGAGTATAGTCTTGGGGTCCCTGATGAGCTGCCTTATCTCCTTGTCGACTATTGGTATTATCCTAAGTCCCTTCCTCACGCTCTCCTCCAGCTTTATCATTCGGATTCACCCATGAACCTGATGAATGCCTCCTCTAGGCTCACATGTACTGGTGAGGCCACCAGTATCCTCGCCCCCAACTCCTCGGCCTTCTTCACTATCTTAGGGAGATCCCTTCCTGCATTCTCCACCACCAGAAGGTATCTCTCCCCGGAGTCCTCCGTGACATACTTGACTCCTGGGAGGGTAGATGGATCTAGACGACCCTCAAAGATTATTTCCACTAGATCTCCTCCCAATGCCTTCCTCTTTATCTCCCTAGGAGTACCCTCTGCGATTATCCTGCCCCTGTTCATCAGAGCCAACCTGTCGCAGTTCTCAGCCTCGTCCATGTAGTGAGTGGTGACCAGTATTGTCTTGCCCTCCTTATTTAGCTCCCTGAAGTGCTCCCAGAACTTCCGCCTGAGGGGGGGATCAACTCCAGCGGTGGGCTCGTCCAGAATCAGGAGGGCCGGGTCATGTACTAGCGCTGTGGCAAGCGCCAGCCTCTGTTTCATCCCTCCACTGAGCTTCCCAGCGAGCCTCCTCCTGAATTCCCAGAGATAGAATCTCTCCAGCAGTTCCTTGACTCTCTCCTTGAGTAGAGATCCGGTCAACCCTTGGAGGCGGCCATATAGCCTTATGTTCTCCTCTACCGTGAGATCTTCATACAGGCTGAACTTCTGGGGCATGTACCCTATGTACTTTAGGACCTTCTTCCTCTCCTTGGCCACATCTATGCCGAAGACCTTCACGTAGCCCTCTGACGGTTTTATGACCCCGGTTATCATCCTTATGGTCGTGGTCTTCCCTGCCCCGTTCGGCCCCAAGAGGCCGAAGTTCTCCCCTCGCCTTATCTCCAAGTTTATGTGATCGACAGCAACGAATTTGCCGAATCTCTTGGTTAAGTCCCTAGCTTCCACTGCCAGCTCTGGCTGCTCCTCTAATCTTCGGGCCTCTAGCATCGGGATGACATGCACTTCATAGGTATAAAATTACATAATTTGAAATAACCCTTGGCGGTCGTGAGCGGCCACATAGTGACCACAGATTTGCAATCACCTTATAGGTCGTGATCAGGGGTTAGAGTTGGTGGTAGGTAATGGATGAGGATAGGGAGGTTGCGAAAAAGAGGAGGGAACTCTTCTCTCGCGCGCGACTCTCAGTCGACGAGGATGCAGAGGAGCTCAGAGAGGTATTCTCGGTCCTCAGGAGCGAGGTTCCCGGGCTGTTAAAGGGCCTGATCGAACCCCTTAGGGAGATAATGGACCTCACCTACAACCCTGAGAGGGCTAGGGAGAGAGCTAGGGCCATAGCTTCCTTCTACAAGGAGCTCGTGGATCAGGGCATACCTGAGGATCTGGCCCTCAAGCTCACTAAGGAGCACTTCATCAACCCGATGTCCGTGCTCAAGTCCGTAATGAAAGGGGAAGAGGATTGAGGCGCCTCAGGGCCGCGATAGAGATTCTATTGCTGATAGGATCGCTGTCGCCGCTGGCCCTGAGGGTCCTCTACCTCCTAGGAGCCTATAAGGTGAGGAAGAGTCTAGCTAGGAGATCGGCTCTGAAAGAACTCAGATCATCGGGTCTCAGCGAGGGAGTATGTCGAGAGCTCTTGGAGATAATCGTCCCCGATATAGGAGGAGTTGTAGGATGGGGGAGCTCGATGAGATCAAAGAATTGCTGTTCAAGATAATAGAGCGGCTCGACAGGCTCGAGATCAGGATGGAATCCGCGGAAGCTGACCTGAGAAGCTTGGAGGTGTACAAGTCACTCTTGAGGGCGTACGCCTCGATACTGGGAAGCGTCGCGAAGGTGGAGAGAATGGCCCAGCTGGTGACGGGAGACATAGATAGGAGTATAATCAGGGCCCTCGCCACGAAGGGGCCGCTCAACATATCCCAGCTCACGGAGGAGGTCAGGAAGCTAAGGGGATCGGCCTCTAGGAGGATAATATCGGAGAGATTGAGGATCCTCGAGGAGAAAGGGTTCGTGGAGAGGGTGGATGGGAGGGGGAAGGTCTACAGGGTTAAGCTAGGTGTTGAAATCAACGATTAATTTCCCCCATGTAACTCTTATTTGTGCCCTCTAGGATAGACCCATCCCTTTGCGTCAGGTGCAAGGGAACTAAGTTGCTATGCGGCCTGTCCAAGTGCCCCATTCTAGAGAGAGTCAAGTCTCAGGCGAAGGTCCCTAAGACCAACTTGGTGGAGGGTCCCTCACCCCCTTCGGCCCTCGTGGGTGAGAGGGGATATCCGAGGGTGTCCGTAGGTCCCATGGTAGCTCTAAGAGAGCCGGATCTCCCTGAGCGCCCTGCCCTGTGGATAAGGAGGTCCCTCAGTTACATGATTTCCAGGTTCTCCTCGCAAGTTTACGCTCACTTTATAATGGATGTGAGGAGAGTGGATGAACCGCAGGTCGAGGAGGTCAGATGGGCCCTTCTAAGCGAGGTTCCCGTCGAGATGGAGGCCAAGCTTAAGAGACCTCCGACTCCTAGGATCTCCTTCGACGGTCTCCTCACGCCACTAGGCCCGACAGCCCCTGTAGAAAGGGTAAAACTCGCTGAAGAGCCGAAGATACCGACTCCGATAGAGAGGAGCGTTTACGACAGGGATCTGAGTGCCGCCGAGGGTATCGTAGAGCTCTACGGGAAGGGTGTAGATGTTTATTCCATCTCCAAGGTCCTCTCCTTAGGCTCCCTGGGTATTCGGGGAAGGAGGAGGTTGGTTCCCACGAGATGGGCGATAACCGCGGTGGATTCCATGGTCGGGAACTGGTTGAGGAGGCTCGTCGAGCAGATGCCTCCTTACGCTGGGGACATACTACTTTTCCGGAGTAGTTATGAGGGGAACAGGTACTTCGTGTTAATCGTTCCCGGCCCCTACATTCTGGAGATCGTGGAGGCTTGGCTGCCTAGAGGTCTGTGGACTCGGTCCTCTCGAGAAGCTCACGTACTGATCAACGGGGAGCACACCCGCACGGGTTTGGATTACATGGATGGAGGTCACTACGCCATGAGAATAGCCGTTCTGGAGAAGCTGAGGTCGATGAGGAGGCAGGCTTCAGTTCTAGCCATCAGGGAGATAGGGCCGGAGTATTACGCTCCTGTGGGGGTCTGGCAGGTGAGGGAGGGGATGAGGATGGCGCTCTCTTCGGAGCCCGCGAGGTTCGGCGAGCTGGATGAAGCGCTCAGATTCCTCAGGGGTAAGGTGAGGTTCGATCTAACTCCGATCCTCCGGAGTTCTCGGCTTTTGAGATTCGTGAAGAGGTGGACCTCATTGGAGGGGTTTCTGGAGTAGTAATTATATCCCAAGCTTACTCTTTATGAGGGCTCTGGGCACTCTTGAGATCGCCCACCTCCAGAAATCCCTGAACTCGACCTTGCCGATGGATGAGAGCATGTACCTCCTAGCTATCTCCGGATATGAGACGAACAGCTCGAAGAAGAACTTCATCCTGGGCATTATCAAGCGAGCAGCCCTTCTCTTCGCCTTTAACTCCTCTAGAATCGGTTTCATCCTCTCACTGTAGTTTTCAGCCGGGGAATCACTTTCGAGAGCCTTACTTGCCTCTAACGAGCTTCTAAATGCATAATAGAGCCCTTCTCCTGTGAGAGGATCTGCGAGACCAGCTGCATCTCCTACTAGAAGCACGCGATTCCTCGCGATTGGTTTGCCGTGACCGCCAGCCGGTATTATCCAAGATCCGTTCATTCTAACGTTGAACCTAGATGAGAACTCCCTGAAGGCCTCCATTATCTCACGAGACTTCTCGGACATTCCCCCCACTCCGGCATTGGAGTCCTCGCTCCTCGGGAATATCCAGCCATACCCGTAGGGCGCTGCATCTACCATGAAAATCAATCTGTCCTGCAGGGGAGCGCTTCCCTCCATGGCCACTATCACATCATCCCTCCTCCAGCCTCTTCTAACCCCCGACGTTAGAGCCACGATGGAGTTCGCACCGTCAGCCCCAATCACGAATTTAGCCTCCTTTCCAGGCCCGATCAGTTTCACGCTGCTATCAAATACCTTTACAGCGCTCACTTTGGCCCTGACGAATTCGACTCCCTCTCCTACAGCGCTTTCGAGGAGCCTGTGGTCGAAGAGTTCCCTCTTCACCAAGGCTATGGCGAACTCGCCCGGTGGGGTGCTTACCGTTACCTCACGTCCGAAGCCAGCAACTACCACTTCCCTGTGAAGGGCCTCCACCGGCTCTAAAGGTAGGCCCAGTTCCTCGAGCAGCCTAGCTGCCTTCAAAGTTATCCCCCCACCACAGGGTTTTGGTCGGGGAAAGCTCCTTATATCCAAGAGTAATGTCTTGAAACCCATCTTAGCTAGTAGGTAAGCCGCGGTTGATCCTGAAGGCCCAGCTCCGACTATGGCAACATCCCACATTTTCCCACCGTCGCTCCAAACGGTCCTTTAAAATTGCGAGGGAAAATATATATCTAATGAAAGAACAATTGTTCAACGGTGTTAAATCATGGGTAGAGTAGAGGAGGTACTGAAGAGGGTCCCCCGAAGATGTATAGAGGACATCAGGGAATACGTAGAGAAGATCGACAGGGCTCTGGACAATCTAGAGAAGCTAGAGGACAAGGAAAGAATGGCTTGGGCTTTCAAGGCTTTGTCCAATACAACAAAGTTAGACATTATATTACTGCTGGCAGCTTCCGAGATGCCCGTCTGCCTGATATCCTACATATTGGAGAAGGACCAATCGCTCATCTCCCATCATCTGTCCGACCTCAAGACGGCTGGTCTAGTTAAGGAAACGGTGAGGGGTAAGTTCAGGGTATACAAGCTCCAAAAGGATGCCCTGTTAGATTTATTCAATAATATAGGATCCATAGTGAGGGGGTGATCCCTTGGATCTGAAGTTGGAAGTCGTGGATGTCACCCCACCCGAGGGTACCAACATCATAATAGCGACCTCTCACTTCATCAAGACTGTTGAGGACGTTTACGAGGCTTTGGCCGATTCCTGCTCAAGTATTAAGTTCGGATTCGCTTTCTGCGAGTCATCTGGACCTAGACTCATAAGGAAGGCGGGTAACGACCCCGAGCTGATCGAGGAAGCTGTAGAGAGGGCCAAGAAGATAGCCGCGGGCCATTGCTTGGTCATAATCATTAAAGATGCTTGGCCCATAAACGTCCTTCCCCGCCTGAAGCAGTTACCGGAGATGGTTACCCTTTACGCGGCTACGGCTAACCCGTTGAAGGTTGTAGTGGCTGATGTGGGCGATGGAAGGGGGATACTAGGAGTGATAGATGGAGGTACTCCCACGGGAGTGGAATCTGATGAGGATGTGAG
>JARZZM010000065.1 GCA_030130125.1 Thermoproteota archaeon | reverse complement strand
TCGTAACCGAAAAGATAGAAAAGAAGTATGAGATTATGGTCAGGGTGTATAAAGCCACTGAGGCACCGATAGAGCTGCACGTAGTTACTCCAAAGGGCTTCTTGTGGTATAAGAGGTTCTCGGGTAACGAGATGGTGGAAGGTAGATAGGGACGGGGGATGGCTTCCGCACATGCGTTAATAAGATTGGTTCGACCCATACTTCCCACCATCGTGTAGAAAAACCTCCCCCTAACCTAGGGGCTCCATTCCCTAAGCCTCCTTGGATCTAGGGAATGGTTGCCTGTTCCCTTCGAGTATTCAAGAACCCAAGTGTTCCTTCCATCGCGAGGAGGAGAAGCAGAGGGAAGGTGGTTATTGAGATATAAAATCCCAAAACCGCGGCTCTTAGCAGCGATGCCACCCTGTGAGGGCCCGGGACCAGCAAGGATCCGTATAACGCAGCAGAGATCAGGCAGTAGTAGCAGGGAGTTCTGAAAGTTTTGAGAGGAATGTCATGGGCCATTCTCACTTCCGTTTAGATTTTATCTTCTCGCGTTTGGGAAGCGATTTCAGGTAACTGCGCCACGGTGAAATCCTCTCGGTATCCTAAATCGGTTAAATCTGTACCGTAAATCCCTGATGATCTGGGGAATAGGGGGTTTAGTCCAGCGATGACGAGGTGGAAGGGGCTCTCATCAACGTAGTGCCTCGAGGGGAGGGAGAGATAGTTTTAGCATCTATGCGAGGAGTCGCTGTTGCTAGGCACGGGCTTAAAAGGATAGAGTGGTCGACATCGCGTCTATGTTGGGTGTTATCAACCAAGCAAGATCCGCTCGCTCATCCACCGGGAGTTTTAGCTTCGATGCAGCTATGTCGCTTTAGCCCTAAAGGGCGATCTTCCGGAGGAATGGGGATGGTTAGTGATGTTGGGAGATCCTCTGGTCCTTCCTCAGCTTAGTGGGCGCTTCGCTCTCCCTCATTCTCGTGGAGGATCCCGTCACGTCAGCGACTCTGCTGCCCCTGTCTCTTGGGACGGGGTTGGACATAGCAGTAGAAGGGGCTGATCCTAGTCCTATAAGTCGTATACTGGCTAAGATCAGGTACCTCCTAGCTCCGTGGGGGATAGTGGCTGTGCCGCCTGCATCCCCCCCTGTGATGGGTAGATTAAGTGGCATCTGCCTATCGCGTCCTCAATCCTGATCGCTGGTCTCCCAGCCTCTCACGGCCCAGTATGACGGGGATATCAGACTAAGTAGGGAAGGGTCAAGGGCCCTATTTATCATAGTCAGATCCTGTACCTTGATCTCCCTAGTCCTAGTGGTGATTACCGTGTTAGAGACGGTTCTCTCCCATATCGCGCTCTTAATCCTGATACTCCTCTACCTACTCTCCATTCCCGTCAATATAGGGGGCCGAAGGAACTCGTTCCCCTCATCGAAGTTATGACTCTTTACCTAGCCCTGTTCGCGGGAGCCTTACCTACTAATAAAGCTGTGATTGACCTCCCCCATACTTCTCAACACCTCCGATAGTTCGATCGTTTTTACGATATTTTAACACTCTACGGGCAAGACTTTCCGAGGTAGTCCACCTTAGCTCGTCTTCCTTAGAGTGGAGATCCTCCTGAGGGAGTTGAGAGCCCTCTCTAAGTCCTTTTCCTTCACTAGGATGAAGTCGGAGCTATAGGAGGAGATCGCTAGTATGGAAATCCCTTCCGAGGCCAGGGAGTTAGATATCACGGCCATCAGGCCTACTAGCTCCAAGGGCAGGTTCGGAAACCTTATAACCCTATATCCGCACTCCGCCTTCTCACCGCAGCGCGTCTTGCTTACAACCGTCAGCTCCCCCGAATCCCTCACCATGGCCAAGAAGTTAGAGGGAACCTCATCGCAAATCGATATGCAGTACTCCCCCTCCAAGACCTCGTAGTTCAGCCTTCCCAGCTTGAAGCCAGCTGGCGTGACGGCCTCCACTACCCTCCCCAAGACGACTGTCTCCACCTCTCCATCAGCCTTAGTCAGCTCCAACGAGTTGAGGAAGGAGTAGCCCTCCCTCAGGAAGAAATCGAGTGCCGCTAAGTTAGCTGGAATGACGCTAGCGTAAAGATTCCCCCCGGCCTCCTCCTCGCATGCTTTGAGTAGGGACTCCCCCACTCCCCTCTCCCTGTGCTCCGGCTTCACATATATCTCCTTCAGGAAATAAGCCCCCTCATCCTCCTTGACCCTAGCGAAACCCACAACCTCGGAACCATCTACTGCCACGAGAACCGTGCCCTCGACTGCCCTCAGCTCCTCAATCCCCCACTCGGGGGAGTAGGTGACATCGCTCCCCATTATCCTTCTGTGGTAAGAGTAAAAGTCAGCGTACATCCTCCCGACTTCCTCGACATCTTCGTCCCTCATCCTCCTGATGGCGACCATCACATCCCCCTGTTCCATGAAGCTGCCATCTTTAAGCGATAGCGGGAGAATTACCAACATCCATTATATCACGAGACGAGTACCTATCTGAGAGTTACCTCAATGAGTCGGAAGATGAGCGTCCTCGACTAGTTGTGATATCTCGGTGTCCGCTCGCGCACGTCCTTATCAAAGGCTCGAAATAGTCGCTGTCGGTGGAGTGGCATCACCGATTTATGTTAGCCCGTCAATCTAGAAGGGGGTTTCATGAAGCTGAAGGATAAGGTTGCGGTGATCACCGGCGCCAGCAGAGGGATAGGAAGGGCCATAGCCACGGAGTTCGCTAGAGAGGGAGCTGACGTTGTGGTAAACTATAGGACGAGATCGAGGGAAGCTGAGGAAATCGTGGAGAGGGTAAGGGAGATGGGGAGAAGGGCTATAGCGGTGAGGGCTGATGTCTCAGATCCAGACCAAGTGGAGGAGATGGCGTCCATAGTCTTCGAGGAGTTCGGGAAGATGGATGTCCTCGTGAACAACGCGGGCATCATATCGAAGGCTCCGCTCGAGGAAGTGTCCCCTGAGGAATGGGATAGGGTCATTTTAGTGAATCTGAACGGCGTCTTCTACGCGATGAGGAGCTTTGGGATTAGGATGATCCGTCAGGGTGGCGGGAGCATAGTTAATGTAGCATCCGTGGCTGGGCACACGCCCTTGGAGGGTGGGGGTGCCTACAGCGCGTCCAAGGCCGGAGTAATCATCCTGACGAGGCAGGCAGCCGTTGAGTGGGGCCCCAAGGGCGTCAGGGTCAACGCGATATGCCCGGGGCCAGTACTAACGGATATGCTGATGAGCGAGTACACCGAGGAGGAGCTTAGAAAGAGGAAAAGGCTCACTCCTGCAGGGAGATTGGGGAGGCCAGAAGATGTAGCGAGGCTTGCCGTCTTCCTAGCTTCGGATGATGCTAGTTACATAACGGGAGCCATTTACGACATGGATGGGGGACTCTCCGCTAGCACCTACCGCCTACTCCACGAGCTACTGAGGTAACTCAGGGCCCGGGCTGACCGATAGTCTGGAGGATCAAGTTGCGTTTCCTCCACAGGCCGAGCTTCCGTGAGGGGCTAGGTCCCTTGACCCACCGGATCCAAGCATGGAGGGTGCTGGGGTCAGTAGATGGATGGGTTCTCGGTTAAAGGTCCATCGTTGCGAGGAACTCGACCGGGAGTCAAGAAGCCCCCACAGGGATGTTAAGGCATGACTCCAATCAAGCTCTCGCTTTATGACAGCGTGGTGATTCGAAGCTGGGTCGCTTCCCCCTCTCGCAAGGCCCACCCACAGCGCTAAGTGGTGGGATGGGATATGGACGGCCACCATCCATCCTTCCTCCTCTCTAGCCCCCTCCTCCTCAGCTCCTCCACAATCCCGAAGGTGTCCAAGAACGTGATCCCCTCGAGCAGCGCGTCCATGATCACAGTGTTCCCCCGAGCCTCCCTGAAAGCCTCGTCCACAGAGAACAGGTGTACCTCTGGATTGGGGATCCCCACTAGGTGGGCCTTCCTGAACAGCTCCAATAGCGTGTCCAAGTCAGACCGGTCCAGTATCGCTAAGAGATCAGTATCGCTTGCGGCATAGCTCTCATCTCTGGCCCTGCTTCCGAAGACTATCACTACACCCCCACCGTAGCGCTCCCTCACCCACCCCGCGAACTCCTCAACAGCCTCCCTCCATCTCCCTCCTGACAAACTCCACCACCTCACTCGCCGTTTCGACGCACCTCAGGGCCACCTCCCTAGAGAAGGAGATGGATTCACCCTCAGGACACCTTGATAGGGTGTAGAACAGGGATAGGGTGAGCAGAAAATCGTGTTCGAGCCCGAATGGTTCGGCCAAGGCTACCAAGTTATGTGTGTAGGGTTTTGAGCCGAACCTGCATATGTGCAGGGCCTTTAATGCAAGCTCCGCGGCCTGTTGAGAGTCGAAGCAAGATATGGCGTAGTCTCCGGCCTCCAAGTTCCTCCTTGCGGCTCTGAGGAACATTTCAGCCCTGTGCAGCCAGTCTTCGGGTTTCATTCACTTATGAAACAAGATGTGACCTAAAAAGGTTGACTAACCGGAGCGGCTGACCTAAGCTCCAGCTTGATCATCATTGAGTCGGATTCTCCAATCCTCCAGCTCCCGTAAAGTTGGAAGGTATCCGAAACTCCCTAGGGAACCTCACAAAGGTTATTATAGATCCCAGTATGCCTTCGAGGTGAAGGATGGTCTCAGTAAGGCTCGTTGACCTCACCAAGCGTTTCGGGAGGGTGGTGGCTGTCGACCACCTGAACTTGGAGGTGGCCCACGGCGAATTCGTGGCCCTCCTCGGGCCCTCCGGATGTGGTAAGACCACGACCCTCCTCATGATAGCCGGGATCTACAGACCAACGGAGGGGTACATATACTTCGACGACCGGGTGGTCAATGACCTGGAGCCGAAGGACAGGAACGTCGGGATGGTCTTCCAGACCTATGCCCTCTATCCCCACATGAAGGTGTTCGACAACATAGCCTTCCCCCTCAAGCTGAAGAAGGTGCCGAAGGAGGAGATAGAGAGGAAGGTCAGAAGGGTTGCCGAACTGCTGCACATAGAGGACCTGTTGGACAGGAAGCCCGGCCAGCTTTCCGGAGGGCAGCAGCAGAGGGTAGCCTTGGCCAGGGCTTTGGTTAAGGAGCCAGACCTGTTCCTGATGGACGAACCTCTGAGTAACCTGGATGCGAAGCTCAGGGTGGAGATGAGGGGAGAGTTGAAGAGGCTCCAGAAGGACCTAGGTATAACCACCATATACGTGACCCACGATCAGCTGGAAGCGATGACCATGGCTGATAGGATAGCGGTATTGAACAACGGCAGGCTTCAGCAGTACGGTCCGCCAGAGGAGCTTTACAGAAAGCCAGCGAACATATTCGTGGCTGGCTTCATAGGGACCACCCCGACCAACTTCATAGAGGGCACCGTCACCGGCGGCAAGCCCCTCAAGTTCGAGTTCGATGGAAGGGTGATCGAGCTAGGAGATTTGAGCCTTGATGATGCACCCTCAGAGGTTGTGCTTGGCATCAGGCCCGAGGATGTGGAGATTACTGAGGACGGAGAGCTAGAGGGGGAAGTATATGTAATAGAGCCTCTGGGCAGGGAGCTGCTGGTGACCATCTCTTTAGATGGGCTGCACATAAAGGCGGTCACGGGTGCCGAATCAGACCTGAGGATGGGCCAGAGGGTGAAGTTCAAAATACCCCCTGAGAAGGTGTACCTGTTCGACAAGGCTACCGGGGAGAGCCTGCTTTGATCGAATGATGATCAGTTCGAATTCGAAGGATATTTCAGGAGGCTTCTCACCTCCTTTGAACAGATCGCTGGCCTTCACTGAAATTTCCGTGAATTATTCGAGCCAGCTTCCCATCGCAGGTCACTGGGCTGGCGTCAAGCTTTCCTGTTAACCCCACTTAGGGAATAGTTTATCTCTGATGGTCTTCTGAAATGTCAAGTCAACAGCATCAATGCGCGCGGACCTCTTTTTCGAGACGATTCCCGTCGCCTAGAGTGTAATCGTCCCAATCCACCCATATACCTATGAAGTCCACGGTTAAAGGAGGGTCTAGGCTGTTACCTTATACGGTTCACGAGGACTCCTCGTGTCGGTTGATATGGTTAACAGCCGAGGCAGTGCTGGAGAATGTCAGTACGACATGCGACTATCACTTATTTATCTAGTCAGGTACATTGACGTGGGATGGATCTCAGGAGGAAGGCAATGGACCTGCTAGAGACCGCTAAGGAGTCTTTTGAAAAAGGCAGGTTCTGGCTAACGTGCTTATCCGCCCATCAGGCAGTAGAGCTCTACCTCAAGGGCGTCCTTTTCGAACTAGCGGGTACGTATCCCTTCACACACGATCTAAGGCTCCTGCTGGAAAGTCTGGCAGGAGATATGAAGGTCCCAGAAGAAGTGATCGATGCCGCGGATTATCTGAATCCCCACTATACGGCATCTCGTTATTCCCTGTCCATGGAGTATCGTAAAAGTAGCGCGGAGAGGTGTCTAGAGTACGCGGAGGGAATAGTGAAATGGGTGAGAGAGAACATAGAGAGGCAGCCCTGATCAGGAGGAGGAGAGAGGAAGTTTCCTCATACGAGAAACTATTTAACAAGTTTATCGAGGCTCTGAAGCGGAGATATCCAAGCTGCACCATTATCCTCTTCGGCTCAAGGGCTGCTGAGAGGCATAGGTCCTCCAGCGATTTTGATGTCATCGTTGTGATGGAGGGTGGCTTCGACGAGGTGGAAATGGCGGCTGAGATTTCGAGACTAAGGCCAAGAGGGGTTCCCATCGACCTATTAGTGATCAATAAAGATTCTCTGGGGAGAAAGGATGTGAAAATCCTATTAGAGCACTCCAAGGTGATATACGACGGTCTGGGAGTTTTCGAACCAAGGGATCAGAGATGAGTTTGCGATCCTCCATAGCTGCTTGACCTCGAACTCGATGGTCCCGCCTCCTTTCACCTAGCTTCATGGAGTTGGACCGGGATCGCGAGCTGAGACGGGGGTGAAGGATATGGCAATAGGGGGGAAGGGATGTTATGCAACTCCCTTCCCAGCTATCTGGATCCTCAGAAGGTACTGCTGGGCGAACAGGAAGAACAGGATTACGGGAATCATGTAAATTATGGCGACGGCCGAGGTCACGCCCGGGTTTATGTATGAGTACTCACCGGTGGTGAGGGCGTAAACCAGCATGGAAAAGGTCCAGTAGTCCTGGCTGGAAATGAACGTGAGGACGTAGATGAACTCGCTCCAGCCTGAGAGGAAGCCAAATATTAGGACGGTCATCAGCCCGTTCCTGACGTTTGGCATCACCACCTTCCACCAAGCTTGGAGCCTGCTGCACCCATCAACCAGAGCGGACATCTCCATGTCCCAGCTGATGCCATCGAAGAATCCCTTCATTATCCAGATGTCTAGAGGCATGTCCAGCGCCACCTTGATTATTATCACACCCAGTAGCGTGTCATAGAGGCCCATGACGTTCAGTATGTAGAAGAGGGCTATCAACAGAGTTATTCCGGGGAAGGAGTGGAGCACCAGCGCTAGAGCAAGGAAGGCGCTTCTCCCCCTGAATTTGTAGCGAGAGATGGCGTAGCCAGCTAGGGAACTGAAGATCAGCTCGAGGAACGCTACAGTCAATGCTAGGGCGAGGGTGTTGAGGGTGACCGCGTAGACATTGGGATAGTACTGTGTGGTCGTGCCCGGGACTCTTATGTTCCCATCCTTGAGGAACTCCCAGTTCGAGAGGGTCAGGTTCACAGGTAATATCCCCACGACCTCCTCGGAGACGCTCTGGGCGAAGAGGAGTGTGTAGAGGAGAACTATGGGGAGGGTGAGGAGGGCCATGAAGGCGATCCACGGGAGGTGCTTCCTCGATACCATGATCACACCTCTATCTTTGGCTCCACCATCAGCTCCCTCAGCCTGAAGACCCTCCAGTAGGCGATGGAGAGTATAAGACCGAGGATGACCAGCACCGTGGCTAAAGCAGCACCGTAGCCGAACTTCACTATCCCACCGTACTGGGCGAAGGCCAGGTGGTAGCTGTAAAGGGCCCACACCTCGGTGGTGTAGTAACCTGGTCCCCCATTAGTCACGAGTAGGATGTACTCGTAGGAGGTGAGCAGAGAGAGTGTCTGGTAGGCAGTGACGAACATGAGGGGCCACTTTATCAGGGGCAGCTCTATGTGCCTTATTATCTGAAGGGTAGAGGCCCCGTCAACCCTTGCCGCCCTCAAGTAGTCGGCGGGAATGCTCTTCAAAGCCGCTGTGAATATTATCATGCCGAACGAGGCCCCGACGAACCCGTTAACTAGGATGACGATCGGCCAGGGGTGCTTGTGGAGCCAGTTAACGGGTTCCATTCCGAAGAAACCCAAGATCCAGTTGAAGAGGGCTGTTGGATCCTGCCTCACAGCCCACAGCCAGAGGAGGGCGTATACAGTGGAGGGAGTTATCCTTGGGAGGAGCCACAGGGCCCTATATCCCTGACCCACCCTCTCAGGTATGTGGACGGTGATTAGGGAGATTACTAGGGCTGCCCCCACATTGAAGAGGGCTAGAGTCGAGAAAACATACAGGAGGGTGTTGTTGAAGACCTTCCCCGCTATCGGATCGCTTACCATCTGCACATAGTTCTTCAGTCCCACCCAGTTCCACTGGAAGCTGTAGTCCATGTCGGTGAAGCTTATGAGGAGCGTGAGCAGGACCGGGAGCAGATAGAAAACAACTATGAGTGCGAAGCTCGGCAAGAGGAAGATTGCCAAGTATTTCCTCCTGAACCTAATTCGAGATCCCAGACGGACACCTCCCAAAAAAAAGGAGAGAGGGCTCAGTCCTCTATTATGACGGCGTCTGAGCCCAGTCCCTTAATTCCGTTCAGAAGTTCGTTGAAGGCCTGATCAGGCGTTAGATCACCGCTCTCAACTCCTCTGAGGATGTTAAACACTATCCTGCTGTAGTCTCCCCACTTGGGGTGGTTCGGAATGAACGTGGTGTAATCGAGCATGTAGGCCACATCAGCCAAGAAGGGCTCTTTCTTGTACCTGCTGTCGCTTATCTCACTGTATAGGATGGCCAGATGGCTGCTCTGGACCGCGTGGTTGGCGTTCAGGTGCGGATCGGTCACCAGGGTTATCAGGAGGAAGGCAACATCGGCTACTCCCCTCTCCTGTGCCTGCTTGGTTATCGTGTAGATGAGCGGGTGGCTTAGCGTCACAGGTTCCTTTCCGGGCTCACCGGCTGGGTGCAGCATGTACCCTACGTTCTCGTTGAACTCCTCGTTGGTCAGCAGTCCCTTGCTCACCCACTCTCCCTTATGCCAAGTACCGCCTGACAGGAACAGGGCCTTCCCCTGCGTGAACGGGCCGTGGAAGTCCTTGTCCCAGTCACCCGAGAACTGGGTTGGGCTTATCACCTTGTACTTCCAAACCGCGTCGTGGAACCACTGGAGCGTCTTCTTCCAGGCGCTCTTGGTGAAGACCATCTTGCCACTCTGAGCGTCCCACAGTCTGCCCCCATACGCCAGATAGAACTGGAAGTAGTCGTATCCCTCCTTGACCCTGTGGAGTATGCCCCGCTCAACCAGTCCCTTGTCCACGGCCTCTTTCGCGACCTCTAGTAGGTCCTTCAGCGTGAACTCTCCCCTCTTCACCTTCTCCGGTAGTTGTGCTATTTCCTCATCGCTCCATCCGAGCTTCTTCAATACGTCCTTCCTGAAGTACATGGGCCTGGCCTCTGTGTCCTGGGGAACTGCCCATATCTTGCCCTGATACTTAACCGCCTCCCATAAGGTGGGGATCACGTCGTAGTAGACCACATCCCAGTACTCCTTTATGTAATCGTCGAGCGGGATTATGTAACCGTTCGCGGCCAGGAATCCGACGTCCTCATGGCCGGTGAGATATATGTCGGGAGCCTTCCCTGACTTGTAGGCGAGGTAGAACTTGTTCTTGTACTCACCCCACTCCACGGGCCTGACGAAGAACTGGCCATCGATCTTCACCCTCACCTTGGATCCCAAAGCTGCTAACCACTTGTTGAGCATGTCAGCTGCTATCTGGAAGTTCTTCAGCCTGTACTCGCTGGGCGGATCCGGTCCTATGGTCCACACCTTTATCGTGATCTCTCCCTCACCAGCGGATGCCAGCTTCTTGGTGAGTTCCTCCACCTTAGCCTTCAACTGCTCATTCTCAGCCTTCAACTTCTCCAGATCACCAGAAGGAGCCGTCACAGTGGTGGTTACGGGGGCCCTCGGTGATAGAGCGTAACCTATAACTGCACCGATCAGGACGCCGATGACGAGGGAGACCAAAATAGTGACGGGCTTCGAGGCCCCTCTTCTTCTCAAAATCTTTCACCTCCCCACTCCCTAATATTTTTTATCAATGGAAACTTTTAAATATTGTGGGAATTCCGCAGCTTCCCACTCCTTACTAGGAGGGGTGGTCCCGTGTTCACCCAACCGGTCCCTTGGGACCGGAGGTATCCCCGATTTTGTAACGGGGGTGTAGATTATAATTTTTATTCTGGTCTTCGGTTTCACTATAAACGGTGTTCTAGCGAGTCCGTTTCGCAGGTTAACGCTGGGTAAATGATATGGCGGTAGTCAGCCAGCTATCAAGCTCTGCGAGTTATGTAGCTGTAGATTATCCCCCTTCCCAGCACGGGATCCCTGATCTCCATCCTGTACTCCCTTCCGAACCTCATCTCACCGTTGATCCAAGGTATCGATCCGGAGAAGAGGACGGCATTTCCCTCGACCCCCGCCCTATCGATCAGCTCCTCAGCCCTAAGCAATCTTTCAGCCTTGGAGCTCTGGGCGAGGGTTCCATCTACCTTGAGCTCCAGAATTAGCTCGTCCCAGTGGTCCACCACCTCCTCGTAAGGCCATACAATGGGCGGGATGACCTTCGGGTAGAGTTGCTTCGATAACGGTATGCTCGTCCTCTCCACATCCCTGTCAGTATGATCGCTCCCGACCGTGACGTACCTCGGTCTTCCCCCCTCGAGTAGGATCACGTACTCTACCTCCCCGCTGTTCCTGCTCTCCAGTACTCCGATCCTACGGGAGGTCGTGAGGAGGTTGGGTCCCACTCTGAAGAACTGGGGAACCTCGCTGGGAGGCGGTACGCCTATCCTCTTCAACTCCTCCACATGAGCCATTACCTCATCCCTGTCCCTTCCTGACCAGCCCGCCAGAACGAGTCTATCATAGGAGAATCTACGAGGGATGACCTCTCCACTAGCCAGCACTGCCACGATATCCAGTGACGGCACTCCCCAACGAGAGGGAGTAGCCCTTAAACTTGCAAGTATAAGTGTTAACTCGAGGCTGGCCGCTTTCGTAGGGGTTCTAACGGGAGCGGTTTCAAGTGATTATAGGGCTCCAGCCGACATCAGAGGTAGGAGGGGTGGTCCAAAGAAACGTAGAAAGACCAAAGGGGCTAAGAGGTTAGAAGGGCATATGATGACGAGTCTTGGGATCCAAGGCCCAGCTGGACAAGTTGCAGGACCCAGTCCCTGACTCGAAAATTTGTTATAGGTTTCTGGTGGGTAAGCTGGATGGCCGAACTTACCCCGAGGGCCCAAGACTATCTGCGCACCATATACCAGCTATCGTCCAAGGGAAGCAAGGTGAGGCTCGTCACACTCTCCGAAGCCCTTGGAGTCAGGATGCCCACGGCGTTGCAGATGGTGAGGTCCCTGGCAGGTCAGGGCCTAGTTAAGTACGAGAAACATGGTGAGATCGAGCTGACTGAGGAGGGCAGGCGCATAGCTGAGGAGATACAGACCAAGCACAACCTCCTCTTCGAGTTCCTCACCAAGTACCTCGGAGTGAACCCTAGGGTGGCTGAGAAGGACGCTTGCGGGATGGAACATCACCTGAGCGAGGAGACCTACGACCGCCTCCTGAAATTCATAGAGTTCATGGAAGGTTGTCCCCACGGGCTGCCGAGGTGGCTGGAGGGCTTTCACTTCTACCTGAGGTGGGGGAGGAGACCTGTTCTGAGGGCGGATGAGGAGGCCGTGATACTCCCAATGAGGAGGCTCTCGGATTTAGAGCCGGGTGAAGCCGGTAAGGTCGTGGCTGTCCGGGCGGATCCGGACGAGAGGATTAGGTTGGCTGAGAGGGGAATCGTGATAGGGAGCACCGTCCTCATGGAGGAGAAGACGGGTAAGCGAGTGAGTGTAAGGTTGATAGAAGGCAGAATCGATCTGTCGATTGAAGAGGCCTCGCTAGTCTCGGTGATATAGGACGAGCGGGGAGCTAATCGAATCATCTCCTCAGGTCTCGTCCTATCCAGATTTAAATTAAAGGGAAGTCATGCTCGCGCCTGATTAGAATGGATCAGTCTCAACGGCAATCGAGAGATGGGTGCCTGCGAGACCGAACTCATCAGCCCTGAATCCGGCAGAGGGATTCGGATGAACGCCAAGGTGGTCAGGATCTGCTGCGGACCGTACGAGAGCCTCGCTTACCTGCTAGTGGATGAGGAGCGTGGAGATGCTGTTCTGATCGATGCAGGTCCCCCAGCCGAGGAGATCCTTAACGTCCTCGGAAGGGAGGAAGCTTCACTGAGACTCGTGCTTGTGACTCACACTCACTTCGACCACATTGCAGGGCTCCCTGAGCTGGCGGACCATATGGATGTGAGGGCCTTAGCACATGAGGAGGACATCTCCGTCCTCAGCGATTTCTGGCCGCTCAACATGGGACCCCTTCCCGATCTGGAGCCTCTTGAAGGGGATGTGAGGATCGGTTCCCTCTCGATAGAGCCCCTCCATACGCCCGGCCACACACCCGGCAGTGTCTGCTATCACATCAGAAAGCTGGGGGCTGTGTTCACTGGAGACACGCTCTTCAAGGGGAATATCGGGAGGACCAACTTCAAGCACGGTGATCCCATGAGAATGAGGGAGAGCCTCCTCAGGCTGATGGAACTCCCCCCATCGACAGCGGTCCTGCCCGGACATGGGGAACCCACGACGATTGGGGCGGAGAGGGCCAATCTAGGGGAGTACCTTAGGTGGCTGGAGACATAGGCCGCGCAGTCAGATCACTCATTATGGGTGTCCGTGATGGAGAGGCGCGTCATCAAGAGGAACTTGGGGGTGATGGCCGCTACCTGGGCGATCATGAGTCCTTTCACCTCTGCTACTGGCGTTTACTCCTCCCTATACATACTGGAGCTCGGGGGGAGCCCCGTAGAGGTCGGCCTGATCGTGATGGTCGGAACTATCGTTCTGGCCTTTTCAAGGCTCATAGGCGGCTACCTGGCCGACACAGTTGGAAGGAAGCGCATCTTGGTCCCGATGACGACCCTGTACGGGGCCTCCTACTTCCTCTACGCCCTCGCGCCCGACTGGACGTGGGTGCTGTGGGGCACAGTGGTGGGGAGCGTCGCCCTAATGTACCAGCCGGCAGTCCAAGCCATAGTCGCCGACACCCTACCCCCCGAGTCTAGGGGGAAAGGGTTGACCGCCTCTCAAACGCCCTCCCAGCTCACTGCGCTGGCGGGCCCGCCCCTGGCCACGGTCCTCGTCTCGGCCATGGGACTGGAGGATGCGATGAGGCTCCTCTATTCGGTCACGGCCCTAGCGGTGATGTCGGCAGGCCTGTTAAGGACCCTCCTAATCGAGACCCACAGGAGGAAGGTCCAGCTGGGATTCAGGCAGGCGTTGGGGGAGTATCTGAGCGCCCTCAAACTGCTGAAAGGGGATCTGGGTAGGCTTCTCATGGTAACCTCGTCGGTGAGGGCTCTCTACAGGATGTCCTTCCCCTTCGCCCAGATATACGCGGTCAAGATACTGGGGGTGAGCGAGGAGTTCTGGGGGCTCATCTCCACAGCAATGAGCTTCGAGTCAACGTTCACGACCCTCATATCAGGATATCTGGCTGACAGAGTAGGCAGGAGCGCGGTCATGGCGCTGGGATACGCCTCCGGAGCGACTGGTCTGGGGATGCTTGCCCTGGCGCCCAAAGATCAACCCCTGTACGTGTTGGGCTCGATGCTCATCGCCGTGGCCTTCGCGTCACGACCAGCAGCGTTCGCCCTCATGGCGGATCTCACCGACAGGGAGGTCAGGGGAAAGGTCAGCGCGATAAGCGGGTTGCTCGAGGGTAACCTGTCCGGCATGATGTCGGGGGTTGGGGGGATAGCCTACAGCCTTTATCCGCCCCTCCCCTTCGGGATCGCAGCCATAGGCCTGATTCCACTGACCATAATTACGTGGAGGATCCTGCCGGGGGGCGCCGTGGGATCCAACCCGACGCGCGAACCGACTAGCTAGCTGCAACTCTGAAGTTGTTCACGAGGAACCTCCGAATGTGTTCCCTCCTGAGGACGAACCTGACACCGTACCTCCTCTTGAAGGGAAGCTTCAGGATGTTGTGAATCAGGATGAGTGCCTCCCTGCACCTGCCATGGAACGTAGTACCTTCGTTGACCCTGAGAGCCCCCGTGGGGCATGCCTGAACGCACACATAGCATCGGCGACATGCCTCGGGATTCACCATCACAGGCCTCCTCCTCGGCCTCTCACTTACTCCAAACAGCGAAACTCTCATTGTCCTGAGCTTTCATACCTCGCTAGAGAAGGGGCAGGCGGTCATGCACTCCTCTCCGCCACCGCATGCTGGATAGTATATGACGAGCGGGGCATCTCGCCTCACGAACTCGTGCCAGTGGAGCGTAGAATCCATGGTCCTGACCTCAAAGGACGATCATACCAGTTTCAAGATAATGTTCATTACTTATGCTCGTCAAGTTGCCATCACTAATCTTCCTAATTTTTGATAAATCCTTAAAATTTTACTGATCAGTAAACTAAGAGGCAACTCCTTCAGGTAATTCAGCGATAGGTGGAATCATTGATACGAACCTCGCTATGACGACTAACATCAGAAAGATTCCTATTAAGCCGTGGATCAGTACAACTACCATCGCTAAAGGATTGACTACATCAGGCAGCACTATCCCGTATCCTGTCATCACCGAGAGGCTCATGAGCAGATACGTTAAGTACCCCGCATTGTAGCTGGAAGGTCTAATGCCCAGTAATTTATAAGTTATCGTAAACCAGAACATAATCTCCGCAAAGTTAAACATAACTAGGATATTCGATCTAATTAGATTCTTAACTCTATAGGGGAGGAGGGAACCTCTCCTTCTGTACCAGTCAAAGAAGACCACGTTAATTTGATATATAAGTATCTCCAGAACCCTGTAACAACTATATAAGCAGATTAAAACGCCTAAATATCCCAAGCATCCTTGAAGCGTCATTAGAGAAAATATAGCGGATGCTATTGTGTTCACTAGCACCCAAGTATCCACGAAGCCGTAATCTCGCTCTTTCTTCAGGAGTTTTCTAATAATTGAGAACAAGGTGGTCTTTCTCAGTACTAGAAACACTCTGGACAGGTATTCCACTAGGTCCATATACCACTCATGGGGATTCTAAGGGTGTCTTTTCCTATTTTTCTTTAATTCATACTTCTGATTTCTCAGTTGGCCCTTAATTCTCCATAGTACTTCTATTCGGTCGCATAAATACTGAAAAAGGCGAAGCATCTACATCAAACCAAGATAAGCCCTTCTGACGTGCTCGTTCCTCAGGAGCTCCTCGCTGTCCCCCTCCAAGACCACCCTGCCCGTCTCGAGAACGTACCCCCTGTCAGAGATCTCCAATGAGATCTTGGCGTTCTGCTCAACCAGCAGGATGGTCACCCCTTCCTCCCTTATCTCCGAGACGACCTTCATGACCCTCTTGACTATCTTGGGCGCCAGGCCCAAGGAGGGCTCGTCCAGCATTAGTATCTGCGGATCGCTCATAAGTCCCCTAGCTATGGCAAGCATCTGCTGCTCCCCGCCGCTCAGGGTCGAGGCAAGCTGATTCTTCCTCTCCTTGAGGACTGGGAATATCTGGAAGACCCTTTCCAAGAGGTCCTGGTACTTAGAGCTGTCCACAGCGTAGGCACCCATCCTCAGGTTCTCCATGACTGTCATCTTCGGAAAGAGGTGTCTGCCCTCAGGCACTAGGGAGAGCCCCATCTTCACTATCCGGTGAGTAGGAAGTCCAGTTATCCCCTCCCCGTTGAACTCTATCTCCCCACTGAAAGGTCTCACTATGCCCATCACGCTCTTCAGCGTGGTGGTCTTGCCGGCGCCGTTCGCCCCGATCAGCGAAACTATCTCTCCCCTATTCACCCTCAGGCTGACGTCCCACAGTACCTGGACTTCCCCGTAACCGGCATTTAGCCCCCTTATCTCTAGCATCTAATCCTCACCTAGGTAGGCCTCGACCACCTTTGGATCCCTCGCCACCTCCTCCGGTCTGCCCTCCGCTATCTTCTCGCCGTGATGGAGCACCACCAAGCGGTCGCTGAAACTCATTATGGCCTTCATCACGTGCTCTATCATCACAACAGTGAGATCCCTCTCCTCCTTTATCCTCCTGAGGAGATCGACCTCCCACTCCACCTCCTGGCTGCTCAGCCCGGCCATGACCTCGTCCAGCAGGAGGACTGTTGGCTCGATAGCTAGCACTCTGGCCAGCTCAAGCCTCTTCCTCTCGACGACGGTGAGATGGCCTGCAGGGGAATCGGCTTTGTGCCCCAATCCCACCACCTCTAGTATACTCCTAGCCTCGCGGATCAGATCTCTCATTCCGACCCTGAATTCGTTTCTGCCCCTCCTCGCGAACAGTAGCCCTATCAATACGTTCTCCAATGTGCTCATTCCCTCGAAGGGTTTGGCTATCTGGAAAGTCCTAGCAAGACCGAGCTTGCTTAGATAATGGGGCCTTCTCCCCGTGATGTCGTGGCCCAGGTAGATGACCCTCCCCCTCTCAGGTCTGAGAAATCCTGTGATGACGTTGAAAAGCGTCGTCTTGCCGGCGCCGTTCGGTCCTATTATCCCCAACACTTCCCTAGGCTTCACATGGAAGGAAACTCCCTTGAGGGCCTTCAATCCACCGAAGTACTTGTGGATGTTCACTACCTCGATGACCCTGTCCAGCGAGTCCGGATCCACGTTAAGGTCCCTTATCGCCACTATGCCTCCCGTCATTTTGACGACCCCCCAAGCTACTCAGCGCATCGCTGATATCGCTGATAGACTAAATAACGCTCCAAGACCTAAGTAAGATGCCGAAGCCTTTAAGTTTTTCCCAACTCCTCTAGGTCTGCCCGCTTTGAAGGGTGGTGATTTTATGGATATGAAAGTTGCAGCGGCTGCAATCGTCATTCTGATCGTGGTGGTCGCGGGGGCCTACGTGCTCATGTCTGGACAGGCCCCCTCTAGCGCCGGGGGCCTGCCGGATAGGATCCGGTTGGGCGTGATTCTGCCTTTGAGCACCGCTTCGTACGCGTCAGCAGGTCAGGAGGCTCTGAGGGGCATGAAGATGGCTGTGGAGGAGATAAACGCTAACGGTGGCGTCCTAGGCAAGCCAGTAGAGTTAGTGATAAGGGACACCAAGGGCGACCCCAACACGGCTATAACTGGGGCGACCGACCTGATCACCAAGGAGAAGGTCCCGATAATCATAGGTTTCTACTCCTCCACCGTCACCTACGCCTCCATGAATGCGATCAAGAACTACAAGCCGCTTGTGTTCGTGCTGGGGGCATCTTCGGTGAAGGTAGAGCAGCTCGTCGGCATGGAGAGGTGGTTCTTCCACATGCACCCGTGGGACTACCACAGGCAGGGCACGGTCATCGAGTACTTCCTGAATCACATGAAGGAGATCCCAAAGAAGATCTTCGTCGCCTACGAGGACGGTGTGTACGGCACCACCAGCTACGAGTACTTCGTGAACCTGAGCAGGGAGAGGAATGCCCCGTGGGAGGTGGTTGGAGAGGCCTTCAAGACCGGGAGCTCAGACTTCTCCTCCGTCATCCTCAAGGCCAAGCAGGAGAATCCGGATGTCTTCTACATAGTCGGGTACCCCGGTGATTACCCGGTGTTCTTCAGGAACGCCAAGGAGAACGACTTCAATCCGAAGCTCATCTTCATAGTCGCCCCGGAGTTCCCGAACTATCCGAAGGATATTGGCGATTACGTCGCTGGGGTGGATGTGTGGTCCCCCTACCTGAACACACCGGAGGCCAAGGCCTTCGTCCAGAAGTTCGAGTCCAAGTTCGGCAGGGCGCCTGAGTACTGGGCTCCCTTCGGCTACACTGCCATAAAGATGGTGGTGAAGGCCATAGAGGACGCCAAGAGCCTGGACAAGGAGAAGCTGATCGGCGCGCTAGAGAAGGTGGAGATCAAGTCCCCGCTGGGGACGGTGAGGTTCAAGCAGACTGGAAAGACGCTTCATCAGGTTGTGGACAAGCTGTTTGTAGTGCAGTGGCAGGGCGGCAAGGTGGCCATCCTCTACCCCAAGGAGTACAAAACGGGGGAGCTGATCTACCCGGTTCCCAAGTGGTCCGAGAGGGGCTGACCTCCACCTCACCTTTTTCAGGTAAGAGAGAGGGAATCGAGCGATGCAGTCAGAGCTGGTGCTGCAGGTCGTGGTGAACGGCATCCTTCTGGGTGGATTCTACGCGCTAGTCACCTTGGGACTGAACCTGATATTCGGGGTCATGGACGTGACGAACTTCGCCCACGGAGATCTGATCATGCTAGCTGCCTACTTCTCCTATTGGGCGGCCGAGCTCCTAGGCATGGATCCAATAACCTTCATCCCCGTGAATGCAGCGCTCATGTTCCTCGTCGGGTTAGCTTTCTACAGAGCCGCCCTGAAACCTGTGCTAAAGGCTCCGGCCTACAACCAGATCGCCCTGACCTTCGGCTTCTCCATATTCCTCCAGAGCCTGGCGCTCATACTCTGGACCAGCGACATGAGGCAGATAGAGGTCCCCTACGCCTCAAGCGTCCTGCAGCTCGGTCCGGTGAGCGTGGGGCTGGGAAAGCTGATAGCCTTCCTTATAGCCTTCGGCTTCACTCTCGGGTTCCTCGTTTTTCTGAGCAGGACGAAGCTCGGCGGGGCAATGAGGTCCGTGAGTCAAGATCCCATGGCCGCCTCCCTTATGGGAATAGACGTGGACAGGATCTACCTGCTCACCTCCGGCATCGCCAGCCTTCTGGCGGGGGTTGCTGGCTCCTTAGTGACCCTCAACCTGTACATAAACCCGTTCATAGGCGGGGAGCTGACCCTGAAGGCCTTCGGCGTCGTCATACTGGGGGGAATGGGGAGCTACCTAGGAATGATAGTGGCCAGCATGGTTCTCGGCCTAGCAGAAGCTTTTGTAGGGGCGTTCGTGCCCCAAGGTGGAAGCTTGGCGCCGGGGATAGCGTTCGCCGTGATAGTGGCCGTGCTAGCGCTGAGGCCCAAGGGGCTGTTCGGGAGGTGATGAGATGGAGAGGGATAGGACCTTGGTGTACGCCGTCTGCCTAGTCGCTGCCATCTTCCCACTGCTGAGCGGCGAGTACACCACTAGAGTGGCCATAGGGGCCCTCAAGTACGTGGTGCTGGCCATAAGCTTCGACATCCTAGCTAGGACCGGTAACTTGAGCGTCGGTCACGCTGCCCTCTTCGGCATAGGGGCCTACGCGGCTGCCCTCTCCAATGTCTACTTTAACGTGCCCATGGAACTGGGTCCCTTGGTGGGTGGACTGGCTGTTCTACCAATGGCCGTCGCCCTGGGCTTCCTGACCCTCAGGATGAGGGGGGCCTACTTCTCGATAGCTACGTTGGCATTCGCCGAGGCGATGAGGGTGCTCTTCCTGTACGCCAGAGGCGTCACCTTAGGCGCCATGGGTGTGGGGGTGCCTCCGATCTTCGGGGGCAATGTGGTCGTGGACTATTACGTGATCCTAGGGATAGCGATAATGAGCATCCTCCTAGTCTTGCTGCTGGAGAAGACCGGCGTGAATTACGCGTTCTCCGCTATAAGAGAGAATGAGGATGCTGCGTCCGTGCTGGGCGTCAATCCGACGAAGTACAAGGTGCTGGCCTTCGCTCTTAGCGCGCTTCTAGCCGGAGCGGCCGGGGGATTCGACGCCGGCTACACCACATACGTCTACCCCTACGAGGCCTTCTCCGTCGCCATATCCGTGGCGGCAATGATAATGCCCATCTTCGGGGGGCTCTACACGATAGAGGGTCCCGTACTGGGTGCCGTTGTCATATACCTCGCCGAGGAGGTGTTGAGGGGCTGGCTCCCCTTCGGCTACACCCTCATCTACGGGCTGGCCCTCATCATATCGATCCTCTACCTGCCGATGGGGATTGTGGGGCTCCTCAGGGGGAAGAAGGGGAAGAACTGGCTCGAGTCCCTGAAAGCAGTGAAGTGAGGAAGGGGGTAGGTGAGGCGATGGCCAGCAGCAGCTCACCTCCTTCCCTCTATCTCCCTCAAGACCATCAGCAGATCCTCCACTAGCCTCTCGAATAACGCTGCCCCTCTCTCCGGGCTCGAGGAGCTCTGCCTGCCGAACACCCCGGAATCCGACATCTCGTGGGTGTAGACGAAGCGGAAAACCCTATTCTCGAACGATCCCCTGGGCTCCTCGTCAACGAGTCTCTCGCTCCTGACCAGCTCCGGGTGGAGGTGCATGTTCAGGGAGGTCTCCGCTCCCGATGCGTGACCCCTCTCGTCCTCGCCGAAGAGCTCCGAGAGCACCTTGGATCCGGAGGTCCACCACTGGTAGACGTAGACCCTGATCCCCAGCTCGTCCATGGCCTTCCTCGCCACTATTTGAAGGGTGGGAAGGTTTCCGCCGTGACCGTTCACCACTAAAACCTTCTTCACCCCCCACTTGGAGAGGGACCTGATCACATCGAGCAGGTAGCTGGCTAGAGACTCCTCGCTGACCGTCACCGTTCCGGGGAAGCCCATGTGATGGAAGGATATCCCGAAGGGTATCGCAGGTAGAGAGAGGATCCCCGATCTGGATGCGGCCTCTCTAGCTAGGGCCAAGGCTATAAGCGTGTCCGTCCCGAGGGGATTGGCCGGCCCGTGCTGCTCGACCGATCCCACCGGAATGATGACGAGGTCCCTCCTAGAGAAATAGTCTCGAGCCTCCTCGTAACTCAGCCGATGAAGGAATACCTTGTCCATAATACAGCGAGGATTCGGAATCTAATAAGGGTAGGAGGTACTCACTCGGCGCAGGCCTCATGATAGTAGAGGAGGAGGGCCGCTATCGAGGGTATCGATAGGAGGGCGTACAGGATCAGGAAGACGTGCACCGGCAGGAGGATCCCTGTGTGATATAGGTAGGTCAGGTAGATGAGGATCACATAGACCATGGCGGTAGGGAGGGTCATGTAGGGGCTCCTGAAGAGCTCGGCGTAGTCCCTACCGAGGCCAATTCTAGAGAGGACCATGTACATCGCTAGTATCGAGACCAGCGGCATGGCCAGGAACACGAGGACGTAGGGGCCCTGCCTAGTTCTGGATATCTTCTCCTGGAGTTCCTGCCTCTCCGCCTTCTTACTGCTGGAGGACTCGATCAGGGGCTTCAGCTTCTTCATGACGTAATCGACGAAATAGGCTGATCCCTGATCCCACTTCCCTTTGGGATAGTACTTGAAAACCCCGTCCTCGGTGGTGACCACCACCTTCCCGTCCCTGTTGGTTATGATGACCTTCCCGAAGTACTCGACGGTGTAGGTGGTGTTCAGCGCATGGGGATCGCCCTTCCAAACCACCCTGTCCCTGTAAAGCACCTCCACGCCCTCCGTGGTGTTCTGGATCCAGAAGCCCCTGAGCACCACGGGAGCTATCATCTGCCTCAGCTGCTCTATCTTGGTGTCCAAGTAGAATATCTCCCTGTCTATGACCTCCAGTTCCTTCACGTCCTTGTGTAACCGTTCCATGGTCAGGAGGTGAACCCCGCCGACAACTAGGAGGACGAGCATCACTGTGGGCAGGGCCACCAAGATCGAGACCTTGCACTCCGGCATTTCCTTACCTCTATCATCAGAAGAGGACTAAATTTTAGCTTTAAGGTACGATTTCTAGCCCATCGGAGGGGCTGCTGTCCTAGGTGCCAAGCCTCACATACTCGAGCTACGTTATCAATGGATGCCCTCCGATCGCCATGGGATGTACTCGGCAGCTATCTTAGATCTCCAAAGGATTGTCGCCTCTTCTTACGTGGAAATGGCTAGGGAATTGAGGGAGGTGATACTATCCGTGGTCGGTGGCGATCGCGTGGGTGGAGCGGATGGTCGATGAGTGTGGGGGAAAACGGACCTGAACTCGCTTGCTTAATTGGTCCCGGCAGAGGGGTGCCTTCCCGCTGTCAGCATCCACAGCCCGACTCCCCAGAACCCGATACGAGCAGGTTCTCCTCGAATAGATACTTCCAGCACTCTGCACAGACCCATATACCGCCCTTTTCCTTGTGAACCGCCCAAAGAAGGCTCACGTTCTCCCTGCCGCAGAGGGCGCACCTCCCCATGGGCAACCCTAAACATATGATAATGTCTCCATTTAAGGTTTCGCGGCGGTTCAGATTGAGGCAGCTTCATCCAAGTCCTTCATGGACACGGCCTTTCCGTAGGCCTTCAAGACATCCGTCTTGGTTATAAGACCTACTAGCTTCCCATCCTCTATGACCGGGAGCCTCCCTACCCCGCATCTCAGCATCTTCTCCACGGCGGTGTGGACGGTGTCGTCGGGCCTCACGCTCAGTATCTTTCCCCTCATAACCCCTTCCACCTTCACCTTGGGCCAGAGCCTCCTGTGAACTCTCATGAGGTCCTCAAACGTCACCATCCCCTTCAGGTTCCCCTGGGCGTCCACCACGGGGAAGCCCATGTGATGGGTATGAAGCATGAGCTCGTGCACCTCCTCCAAGCTCTTATCCGATGTGACCGTAACCACATTCCTCACCATCACGTCCTCCACTCTAACTCTGTCTAGGGTCTCCATTCCCACCTGCACTACCCTCTCCCCCTTCTCCTCCAGCTCCCTAGTGTACATAGTGCTCCTCAGGAGGAAGAGGGAGAGGAAGTACGAGGTGGCGCAGGAAGATATCAGGGCGGGGATCAGGGCGTAGCTCCTAGCAAGCTCGGTGACCAGCACAACGGCCGTGAGGGGCGCCCTAGCTGCTGCTGTGAAATGTGCCGCCATTCCCGCTACGGCGAACAGCTCAGGATGGGGGAAGAGAGAGGGGCTTATGGCGTGGAGGACCTGTCCATAGGCCGCGCCTACGGCGGCCCCTATGAAGAGCGTCGGCGTGAATATCCCCCCAGACCCCCCAGATCCTATCGAGAGAGATGTGGCTAGTAGTTTGAGGAGGGCCAGCATGACGAGGAACTCGAGCCACCCTTGCCCGGAGAGTATCCTGTTGAGTCCATCGAAGCCGGGTCCCATTATCCCCCAACCTAGGGACCAGTAAGCTATCAGACCGGTTCCTAACCCACCCAACGAGGGTTTCAGCCATTCTGGGAGTTCTACGTCCCTGAAACGATCTTCAGCACCGTACAGGGCGTCAACCCATATCCTAGATACTAGGGCTATCACAACACCTAGTCCTAAGAGTGGTGCGAGCTCTACGGGGTTGGGCAGGGGAAGGGAGGGTATTGAGATTATGGGCTTGGCCCCCCTGAGCGTCCAAGAGACGGATACAGCTGAGATGGAAGCCAGAAATGCGGGAATCAGCTCCACTGGATGGACGGAGCCCGTTAAGACCTCTACTCCGAACAGGACTCCACCGAGGGGGGCGTCGAAGGCCGCCGCTATCCCCGCCGAGAGGCCGGATATCAGGAGTATCCTCCTAGGACGTATGGGCAACTTGAAGACCTGGGCTAGGAAGGAACCGAGGCCCGCGCCGACCTGACCGACCGGCCCCTCCCTCCCAGCGCTCCCACCCAGACCTATGAGAGCACCGGAGGAGAGGATCCTCGCTATGGGTACTCTGGGCCTGATGATACCCTGCTTGTGGAGGAACGCTTCCAGCACGCTGGGGATACCGTGGCCCCTCACCTCAGGGGCTATCTTCCAAGTGATGATCCCCGAAACCAGACCTCCCAAGGTCGGGGCTAGGATCAGTCCGATATCCAAGGAACCGAGCGTATACATACTCTCCAAATACTCTAGGAAATCCCTGAACACCTCTATGGCGAAATCCAAGGAGACCGCGGCCAGACCCGAGATGGCACCGACTATCATGGAGAGAATTTCGAGCCTACCGTACCTCTTCACAGCCCTATAGAGCTTCATCCTGTCCTCTCTTTTCCTTATCTCCCTCTTCGGCTCGATCAAACGGGTCACTCTCTGCCTGGCTTCTTGTAACGTCCCCACCCTGTTATCATCGAGCGGGGAAGAGTGATAACTATTTCGAGTGGTTCAGGAAGTCCGCCTCCTCTTGGGCCTCCTAGTTGGCGCGTATCTATCGAAATATTTGGAATCTAGATACCTGATTATAACGAAAGAAATTAATGCCACTGCCGCGGATTCGGGTAGGTACTTGAGCTCGTTGAACCCCCTGACTGCTGAAGTGGTGCTCTTGATTGGGACCTCTATCTTGGACAGGAGTATTACCTTATCAGCTGCTACTATCTCAAGATTGGCTTCTTTAAAGGAAACGTCCGATAGGTCGGAGACGATGCTGCCGAACCTGTGATAGCCATTCAGATCCACTTTACCGTTTATCTCCATCTCGATCGGTAGTCTGAATCTGATCTCCACCCTTCCTTTAGCTCCCTCCACACCCTCCAACTCGAAGACAGCGTAGAACCCCTCACCTCTCCTTAGCACCGCGCGTTTCGCCCTCACTACATCTTGTTTCACCTCTAGATCGCCGGAGATAACCTCGACGGGTCTTCCCCTAATCAGGATGGAGCCGCTCGCGCTAAGATGGAAAGCAGATGCCACTATCTTGGGGGGCTTTCCATCGCCCTTCAGGGTCAAGTTCAGTCCAGGAAACCTCTCCTTCGCCTTTCTCATGTCCTCTAGGGCGATGTTCACCCAGTCGGCCATGGGACCGCTGTCGACTCTGAGGACCTGAGATCCTTTAGGAGGATCCCAGTCCAGTCTGTGAATCCCCACCACTCTCCCGCTTAAGTTCCCCTTGAAATCCCCCGTCTCCAGTCCTAGGAGACCCAGTTTATCCACTCGTGGCAGGTTTATGATCTGACCGTTTACCACGGCTTTGAGCCCGTTATCTAGGGTCAGCGATATATTCAGGCACCTTCCCCTTCTGGCCAGCCTGACGGGCTGGCTCGATCTCACCTCCCCGTTACTGACTACCCGGTGAATAGCGTAACCCTCGGAGTAAACTTGGAGGATCCTGTAATCTCCGGTTCCCTTGTAACCGTATATAAGGCCCACGTAACCCCCACTTCCGCAGGCCCTCAAATCATACCTGCCCTCATCCAGTTCGTACGCCGTCACCGCCAAGTTCCTGCCCCCGCCCGAGCTCAATCCATCAGTCCCCTCGGAGAAGTTGCCTATGACGAATAACCACCTCAGATCATGGAGGGACGTGGGGAGTGTCTCGTTCAGGTATACCGTACTGGAGGAGGGTCCTACATAGAGGCCGGCCGGCGCTCCGGGATCATCGCTTCGGTACGTGGTGTGGATCGGGAGCTCCTCCCTTATCAGCTCGTAGGCTGCTAGGGCCCTCCTCATCATGTAGGTATCTGACGGAAGGACTATTGCCAGCTTTGAGGTGGGAACGGGCGGATCCGATACCTCCAATGTAGTGATGGAGGGGAACCTCACGATAGGGCCCATGAACATCATCAGATAGCTTAGTGACGAGTTTCTCGATCCCAAGTATGCCAGATCGGCTAGGGTCGATATTGCAGATACTTCACCGCCTTTGAAGAGTGAGTAGAGGGACAGCAGGGTTGTTTCCGGTCCCTCTGGCATCCAAGGATCTGGAGACCTCGCATAGCTCCTAGGTAGGAGCAGGTAGGCTAGGGATGAGGTGTAGGATGTGAGGACGAGGGCCCTAGACCTTCCGTTAATCGGGTTATCGAGGGCGAACTGGAAATCGACGTCGTTCAGGGTCCCCAGTGACCTTACATTCATCTGATGCCACTCCTGAACGCTTAGAACCGTCGAGGAGTAACCTGCCATCACTATAGCAGCCAGAAGCAGTCCTCCCAGCTTCTTGTCCCTCGAAATCCTCCTGAGCAGGGGAGAAGATAGGACGGCCAAGCCCAACGCGGTGTAAAATATGAATCTATGTTCCCAGTAGAGTACCTGACCGCCTTGGAGCTTGTACAGGGTTATCGCCCTACCCATCAGGATGCTGACTACTACGAAGATCAGGAAGTGGCTGTCCACCCCTTCCCTGAGGGAGAGAATTGCGAGTGGGGCTAGAACACCTAGGAGGATAGGATATAGGAACCAAGGAACCTGACCCAGCTGGTATATGGAGCTCAGGTTCAGGTCGTCCATGTGGAGGATCCACACGACTAGGCCAGCGGCCCAGATGGCCATCAGCAGCTCCGACAAGGTCTTTCCACTCAGCTCGATCTTCACCCTCGGGAGCCCCCATCTCCCGAGGAGAGAGACCGCTACTAGAGTCAGCATGGGGATCAAGATTAGGAGAATGGAGGTCCTAGGTATTAAGCTCCCATAACCCCCTAGGGCAGAATAGAGCAGCGACAGCAGGATACCTGAGGTGAGGATCCCCACAGGGGTCTCCCTTCTCCTCCCCAATAGGGAGGTGAGTGATGAGCAGATGGCGAAGAGCAGGGCCTCTACCACATGGAGGAGGAAGGCAAACGTGGATAGGATCGCTATCTGGATCACCTTCCTAGGGCCGTTCGCTCTCCTGTCCACGTGCACCATGGAGGCCAGGAGCCCGAGCCCCATGGTGAAGGGGAGCCCCCAGAAGAACATCGGGTGGCTCCACACCAAGGAGTTGTACGATGCCTCCGAGGCCCTCGTGAGGCCTTCGAAAGTCAGCCCGTACTTTAGGGCTGCGATCCATCCTAGTCCGGTGAAAAGGCCCCAAGAAGCCAGGATCTCCTTGTTCCATTTCAGACTCCTGTCGGATAGGGA
>JARZZM010000064.1 GCA_030130125.1 Thermoproteota archaeon | reverse complement strand
AGGGATTTGCTCCCCCTCTCGGGGTCGCATCCCGCTGTCCCGCCCATTGCAGCCCGCGTGCGGCCCGGGGGATTAGGGGCATACTGACCTGCCGTGGCCCCCTCCTTCCTCCGGCTCTTCGCCGGCGGTCCCCCTAGTTTGCCCGGACAGCCCCGAAGGGCCCCGCTGGCAACTAGGGGCGGGGGTCTCGCTCGTTGCCTGACTTAACAGGACACCTCACGGCACGAGCTGGCGACGGCCATGCACCACCCCTCAGCGCGTCAGGTAAGGTCTTCAGCCTGACCTTCATCCTGCTGTCGCCCCCGGTAAGATTCCCGGCGTTGAGTCCAATTGAGCCGCAGGCATTCACCCCTTGTGGTGCCCCCCCGTCAATTCCTTCAAGTTTCAGCCTTGCGGCCGTACTCCTCAGGCGGCCGGCTTAACGCCTTCGCTTCGACACCGGCCGAGGCCGAAACCTCGGCCGGCACCTAGCCGGCATCGTTTACGGCTGGGACTACCCGGGTATCTAATCCGGTTTGCTCCCCCAGCTTTCGTCCCTCACCGTCGGACGCGTTCCAGCCGAGCGCCTTCGCCACTGGTGGTCCTCCGGGGATCTACGCATTTTACCGCTATCCCCCGGAATACCCTCGGCCCCCCCCGCTCCCTAGCCCCGCAGTCTCCCCGGCGGCCCACCGGTCTTCCGGTGGATTTAACCGGGGACTTACGGGGCCGGCTACGGACGCTTTAGGCCCAGTATGCGTGGGGACCCCTCGAGGAGCTGGTTTTACCGCGGCGGCTGGCACCAGCCTTACCCTCCCCTTCCTACCCCGGGCTGTTTACACCCGGGAACAGCCGCCCTCAGCGGGCGGCACTCGGGCTCACTCCCTCACGCTTGCGCGCATTGGGGAAGTTTCGCGCCTGCTGCGCCCCGTAGGGCCTAGGCCCTTGTCTCAGTGCCCATCTCCGGGCTCCGGCTCCCACCGCCCGCACCCGTCTTAGGCTAGGTGGGCCGTTACCCCACCTACTACCTGATGGGCCACGGTCCCATCCTGGGGCCTCAGCGGGGCCATTCCCCCGCCTACTTTGGGGGTGGACCCATTCCAGGAATCCACCCCTATCCGGGATTAGCCTCAGTTTCCCGAGGTTATCCCGGTCCCCAGGGCAGGTTGACCGTGTATTACTGAGCCGTGCGCCGCCAGGGGCAAGGGCCCCCAGCCGACTCGCATGGCTTAGTCCGAGCCCGATAGGGGTCCCCTCCGGCAGGATCAACCGGTCTCGCATACGGCCGCAAGGCCTCCCAAAACCGCCACCCACCATTCGTGGGGACATCCGGACTCTCTTGAGCACGAGGGATCTGACGTTTCCTCGTGCTCACATGACCGTACTCAACGTACGCACACTGTCGCCACGGTCGGAAAGACGATCCCTCACCCGATCGGGGTCTCCCCCCTTCATCTCCTCGGGACCGCCACCGGGTCAACCGTGGCCAATCAGATTAGTGATCGCGTAGCTATATAAAGTTGACTGAGAAAGATTTATATGAGGAGAGCCTCCAGCACAGCTTTCGCCGTGTGAAGCCTGTTCTCCGCCTGTTCAAACGCTATGGAATGGGGACCGTAGGCAACTTCCTCGGTTATCTCCTGTCCCAAGAACCAAGGCTGGCAATGCATCACCTTAACGTGAGGAGCAGCGTGACTTAGGAGCTTGGAGTTCACCTGATAGGGCGGGAATACCTCCTTCCTCCTCTCTATGTCCTCCACACCCATGGAGAACCACGTGTCCGTGTAGATTACATCGGCTCCCTTGACAGCCTCGATGGGGTCCCCCATCACCCTCAATGTTCCTCTCGTTTCCCCCATGATCTCCTCGACCTTGGACACTATGTCCTTGTCGGGCCAGTATTCCTGAGGCGCTCCCACGACATAGTCGTATCCTACTAGAGCGGAGGCTATCATAAGGCTGTGGTTCGTGTTAGCAGCCCCATCCCCTAGGAAAACGACCTTCAGCTTCCTATCCCCGAAAAACTCAATCATGGTGAAAACGTCGGTAAGGGCTTGGAGAGGATGGAACTTATCGCTCAGCATGTTGATCACTGGTACATCGGCCCACCTAGCGAGTTCCTCGAGGGTGGAGTGGGATTTCACCCTAGCAGCTATCGCATTGACGAACCTGCTCAACACCTGAGCCGTGTCCCTCAACGTTTCTCCCCTGGATACCTGAAGACTTGATGTGGGGAGCTCTAGGAACACGCCCCCTAGGTCGAATGTAGCTACAGACATGGAGACCCTAGTCCTAGTAGACGGCTTCTCGAAGATGCCAGCGACGTACTTGCCCTTCAGGGAGTCTCCTCTCGTCAGACCCCACTTGTGCTCTCTGGACCTGACAATCAACGCCTTAAATTCTAGTGGTGTGAAATCCAGAAGGGTTAGGAAGTCCCTCCCCTTGAGCCTTCTCAGCACCGAGGCCATTGATTAACACCTGGATAAGAGGTCATGCGAGGATATAATCTATTGCCTCCTCGGGGTCGAAATTCCTGAGATCGTTGAAGGACTGACCGATCCCTAAGAAGAGCACGGGCTTTCCGGAGTGGAGAGAAGCAACAAGCGGGGTGGTTAGGCCCGAGCCATCTACCTTGGTGACCACTAGGGCATCAATACCAACAGCCTCCTCAAAGGAATCGCACTGATTGAGGACATCATTCCCCGCCATGCCATCCACCACCAGGACCCTGAGGTCCGGTTGAACGACCCTCACCACTTTCCTCAATTCCTCCGTGAGGTTCTTGTTCAGGTAGTTCCTCCCGGCCGTGTCGATGAGGACGAACTCGTACCCCTTGGAGGAGGCCATATTGAGACCGTCGTACGCGACAGCCGCGGGGTCGGCGCCTCTTGGACCCTTGAACATTGGAACGCCGGCAGATCTGCAGTAACCCTCGAGCTGATCGCCCGCTGCAGCCCTGTAAGTATCAGCCGAGACAACAAGGACCCTCTTCCCCTTACTCTGCAGGTATCTGGCCATCTTGACAATGCTTAGGGATTTCCCTACACCGTTGAACCCGAAGAACACGACCTTGTAGAGACCTTTGACCCCGATAACATCGTCCAATCTCATCTGAGAGGGAAGCAGCCCTCTTATCGCTGATTTGATCGCGTCCCTCACGATTCTCTTTGGATCTCCCTTGGTCTCCACTCCATCCAGCTTCTTGGCCACTTCCTCCCTGAGGCTGTCCACTAGGGAGGGGGGAACCCCTTGGGCCACCAGCTCCAGCTCTAAGGAGTCAAATACCCTGAAGACATCCCTCTTACCCCACTTCTTCCTCACAATTCCTCTGGAGGTCAATTCGTCTACGAGTCTACCTAGCACGTCTCGAGGTCCCCCTCTGTAGGTTCTCTATCTCGAGCTGGACCTTAGTGAGGTTTATGCCCACTTCCTGAAGGCCTTTGTTTACCTCCTCCAGCCTCTCCTGGGCCTGCTTCAATGCATCCTCGGGTCCCATCTTAGCATATATGTTGCCACCCATGAGGACGAGCGTCTCCTTGACCTTGACTCCATCTACTAGGAGGGACAGGAAGGAAGATACAGGGATTATCAAAGGGCCAACTTCTTCCTCCTGTGCCTTATTAAGGGCCTTTAGAGTCTCTATTGTCCTTTCTAAGTCTGTCTTGAGGAGGTTCAACCGGTTGTACTCGTCCAGCAGGTATCTGTAGAGCGTTTGGAGGAAGTTCAGGTCGGCAGCTCTCTCTTGGCTCAATCTTCGCACCTCACTGATAGGCTCATGGTTCTATATTAAGAGCTTCCGCCAAGTTCTCTATCTCCATAGGGGTGGTGGGATAGCCAACTAGAGCACCGGAGTCGCTGGCCACTAGCCCCAGCCTGATATAACCGACGCCATCATTGACGGTGCCTCTGAGGCACTCCACCCCCAAGATCTCGGAGGCGCCCCTCAGCTCGGCATCATCGGCAGAGGGGGAGATCAGACATCCCTTGTTATTGGCCACCACGAGAGAGCCGACCACGGGGACACCGCCTATCCTCCCCCTGATCGCCTTGACTCCTAGGAACTTGCTTATGAGATCCACCTCGTCATCCGTGAAGAGGGGGTGCACCAAAGCCCCATAATCGTTCGCCGCTATATCATTTCCCAAGGCAGTCAGTCTGGCAGAGGGAAGCACATGAACTTCCAGATCCAGCTTCTCCATGAGGTATCTGATTTCGCCCTCTGATGCTATGGGAGGGACCAGCAGAGACTTGCTGTTCCCAGTCAAGAAGATGCCCAACATCCTACTATCATAAATCGAGGCCTCAACTACCTTCAGACCTATCTCCTCTACCTCCTCACCAATCACCTGCGAGGCGTTGGGCGGGGCCAGCAGGTAGGGACCCACCGCCCTCAAGTAGACCCCTAAATTGTAGCTGCCGAATACCTTTACCCTAAAAACCACCATCTATATCCCTAAGCCGGCCATATGACTGCTGTCTTCTCATCCTCGTCCAATACCACGCGCACTCTCACTTTACCGGGTGGATTTCCAGCTCCTCTGGACCACAGTAGCTCGTTCAACTCCGGTCTGACCTTTATCTCGTATTCTTCAGGGATCTTCGCATGCCTCCTGACGAAGGCCCTGATGAACTTCACGGCCCTCGCCGCTCTCTTCTTGGGAGGGTACTTCGCCCTTATGATGATCCCCATATTTATGTTGAAGGCCACTTCCTTCACCTCAGCCATAGAAGATCACCTCACAGTTGGAGCCTGCTCCTCCTCCAGTTCCTGAGGGGTCTGGCCCTGACCTTCCTGTTAGTCCTCGCGTAGACCCAGGCAGGGACTCTCCTATTACTCTTAAGGGCCCTAGCATATCTCAGCTTACTCCCCAGAGGCCTGTGAGTTGCCATAGTTATCACCCTACACTCACACTATCCTTATGTTGAAATCCCTCTTGGCCCTCTCCGATAGCTGGGCCAGCAGGGCCTTCAATTCATCGTCGGTCAGTCTCCTAGCTAGCCGACCGGTGGTATAAAGTTGAACCAAATATAACTTTACCTCATTGGCCAGGTCGGGTTTAACTAGCTCCACCCTCTTGAGCCTCTGCCAAGCCTCGTTGGTCAGGAGCTGCTTGACGAGCGCATCTATCTTCTGGAGTTCCTTGGCTACTTCCTCCTCTTTACTCTGCTTAGCCGCCATCTCGGCCATCAGCTTCTCCTGTATCTCCTTAAGCGCTCTATCCTCGGCACTCATGGCGCTTCCACCTTTCCTGGGATCAACTCCATCTCCTTGATTATTCCAGCGGCTACCTTATCCAAGAGAGAGACTCCCTCAGGTGTGATCCTCCTGCCCCTCCTTTCCACCTTTTCCACTAGACCAGCGGCCTCCAGTTGCTGGAGGATGAGCCGTATCACATGCCCGCTTCCCTTAACGAACCTCTCTGGTCTCACCCCCCTATCTTTCCTGCCCCCATACTTTGTTCTGAGCCTTTCTACACCGACAGGCCTTCCTCCTCTCATGTAAAGGGTTCTTAGTATGGAGGCAGCCCTGATGTACCACCAGTCCTCTTGGACAGGGGGTCTCTCCTTATACACCCCTGTTTTAGTGTAGAAAGCCCACTCGGGTGGCTTTATCGATTCGAACTTCTTAAGCTCCTCCTTAAGAGAGTCTATCAGCAGGTCAGCCCGTACATCCCTGGCTGTAGGCAAGCTCATCACCCATTTTCTTCGTTAGACCTTCAACAAGCTACTGCAGCCGTGGCATATAAAACCATTAGGGAAGTTGAGGCCTACCAAGGTGTCCTCGCATGATCCCCTACTCAACGAGATGCCGCTCTCCTGACCCTCTTCTCCCTTAGATATGGAATTCTTCTTATCTCACCGCATAACCGACATCTGATCACTAGGTGAGGAAGCCTGCGATCTCTCGTCCTGACGTCGGCGTTTATTCCAGGGTAAAGGAAGGATCCACATCCCTTGCAGTACCTCCACTTCCATTGCTCGGGTATCCTGACTCTTGTTCTTAGAGCCAACCTTCTGGCCAGCTCTCCATATTGGAGTCCGAGTTCAGGTTCTCTAGGGTATGCCTCATCGGCCAACTTGAGCAGTCTCATTATCCTCTGCTTAGCAAGGTCCTTCTCCCTTTCCTTGGCCTTCCTCCTCATCCCCATACCTCCAAGTAGTAGAGATAAGTGAGCATCATGGAGAGGGCCGTTGAAGAGGACAGCATTCCCCTATATAGGCTGAATATGCCTCTGGCGAGCGATATGACATCATCAGAGAAAGATCCTTTGGGGAACCCGCCAACCATAATCGAGATGTCCTCCCCCTTCACTAAGTCCCTCAAGTAGGCTAAGGGATCGCTGAACTCTCCACTTTCCTCTAGGAGTATTGCCTTATCGCTTATCAAGTCTCCTAATCTCTCGTTCACTTCCCATATGAGTGGTTCATCCTTGCTCGGGCCCACCCACCCCTCGTCGAGTAGCTTACTCATCAAACCAAGGAACCTTACGTAGTTGCGAGGGGGCCTGACCTCCTTGGAGAAGCGGAATATCCTACCATCCAAGGTGTGCACGTAGAACTCGATGTGTCCCATAAGGAAGAGAGGATGATCGGTTACGGAAAGCACAGATCTGTGGACTATGTCCGGTCTACCCTCCTTCGGCCCCATGTAGACTCTAGCTTGGGGAGGCAGGGCTTGGATGTCTAGGACGTCGTAGAACCTCCCATATACTTTGGTGTATGACCTCTTTATCTTATCATTCTTTAAAATTTTCGGGATTTTTGTTAAAGATGATTCCACCAAGAATACCCTGATCATCTCCCATCTCAAGGAATTAATGCTTAAATACACGATCGCTGGCTATAGAGCTGGCGGCCGTAGTCTAGCCTGGACAGGATGGGGG
>JARZZM010000063.1 GCA_030130125.1 Thermoproteota archaeon | reverse complement strand
GTCTCGTCATCCTCAAGTATCACCTCTATCAAACCACCTTCATCGACCCCTAAGTGCTCTAAGACCTCCCTCCTCAGGACGGTCCTGCCTTTCCTGTCGTACACCTTGATTATCACCGATTTCAATGTACCACCTAGTCTATGGTATAAACTTTAAATTAAAAGTGTAACTCGATTGAAGGATGATACTTCTAGATACAGTTGCACTTTGGGGCCTAGTATTCACCAATTCCAAGTATCATGAGATGGTCATGAGCTCCGTTAGAGGTGAAGGGGGTGGTGATCCATGCGATCTCTCTCCACGAACTTTTTTATCCGGCCTACAGGTTAGAGAGCGAGTCAGGTAAAGATCTAGAGGCGGGTCTGTCCTTAATTGGAGAGTTAGCGGAGGCTTATAAAACGCTCAGACTTGCTTGCAACTTCCTAGGGATAAAGAAGGTTAAGATAATCCCACTCACCTTAGAGGACATTGTGGAAGCCTATTCACTTATCCTAGATCACAGGGATTTGTTTATTGAGGAAAGAGGGGGTTACTGGCCCGGGGTTGCGGATGCGATCGTTGCGGCCACTTGAGGAGATTCAAGGTCCCTCTTCTCACCAACAACAGGTCTCTGATGGATTTTGGGTCGAGGATGGGGCTGCCCGTTCGTCCATTAGAAAAGTAGTTTTGTTAGAGTTGATTGACTGCTTGCAAGGGCTCTCATTAACTTTATTGATCCAAAATCCTCGGGGATCAACTTCCGCCAGACCCCATCGAGTTCGGCCTGTAAATGCACGCAGGATCCTCGCCCAGTATGTCTCCAGTCAATGCAAGGGCCCTAGCTCTGCTGCCGCCGCATATGTGTCTGTACTCGCAGCTCCCGCATCTCCCCCTGAATTCGGCCCTCTTAATCCTTCTCAGGATATCATTCTCCCTGTATATCCTCACGATGTCCTCAGACCTCACGTTACCCAGCCTGTAAGGCGCGAAACCGCTGGGGTACACATCCCCATTGTATGCGACGAATAGGATACCGTATCCGTCCCTAGTTTGAGCCGACCTCATTGAGGGCTTCCCCATTGGGAGCCCCATCAGGTCTATGAGTCTCCCCGTTAGCCTCCTGTAGAGGTCTCCTAACCCGTACCTCATGGCGATCTCGTCCACGTAATCGCCATCGCCACTTATACCCTCCATCCCCTCCCCTCTCCTAGTGAGGTAGACCCTCCTGAGGAAGGGGGCTTCGACGGTCCTCACCTCCATTCCGTACTTGGAGACCTCGAAGAGGAAGTGAACCACATCCTCATACTCTCGAGGGGATAGGTCCGTTAGCTCCATCCCCCTCCCTACCTTGATTAGGAAGAAGAGTTCCCAGATCTTTATGCCTAACTCTGTGAGGAGGTGGGCTATTTCCGGGAGGTCCATCACGCTCTCCTTGGAAACGAGGGTGTTCACCTGAGGTACCCACCTATCTCTGCCATCAGCTAGTATCCTGAGAACCTCCAGTGTGGCCTCGAAGTGGCCCCGAACCCCTCTTATGTAGTCGTGAGTCTCCCTCATGCCATCCAAGCTTATAGAGATGAAGCGAACGCCGTACTTGGAGAGCATGTCCAGCGAGCTCAGGAGCTTCTCGGTCACCGCCGGGGCTATGCCCACCCTCAGACCAGAGCCAGTTGCGTACCTCACTATCTCCTCCAAGTCTTCCCTCATGAGGGGATCTCCGCCGGTGAGGATCAGCACTGGATAGGGCTCACCGAATCCCCTGATCTGATCGATCAGCCTCTTACCCTCCTCCGCGGAGAGTTCACCTGGCAGGGGATCTGGAATGGCTTCTGCACGACAGTGCCTGCACTTCAGGAGACAGGCCTTGGTCATCTCCCAGAAAATGAGGATAGGTCTATCCTCCAGGTTCAGCCTTGGATGAGGCATGTGGGATCCTCTCCTAGGAGGTCTCCTGTGTAGATGTATGCTTTCACCCTCGATCCCCCGCACATGTCCCTGTAGGGGCAGAAGCCGCACCTACCCTTCAGCTGCGAGGAGTCGCCAGCGGCTCCATACAGTGGATGGTTCAGAAGTCCCCTGAGGTCATCTCGAAGGGCATTCCCCAGCCTGAAATCCGTTAGGTAGTTGCTCAGGTACACATCGCCGGTGGGCGAGATTGAGACGAAGCCCCTACCTTCAACGGAGAGCCTCCTAGCCTTCATCCTTTCCTCGGCTCGGGAGGTATCGTAACCCCTTTCCCTGAGTCTCTCCATAACGTAGATGGCGGTGGATGGGTGGAGCCCTATATCTATCTCCACTCCCCCGTAGGCACCGCCCAAGAGCATCTCATCTATGAACCAGTCGAGCAGTGATCTCCACTCCTCCTTGGAGGGAACTTCCTCCCTCAGCAAGGCACCCCTGCCTACCGGTATGAAGTCGCAGAGGTAAACGGCCTTAGCTCCGTACTCCACAGCCATGTCGAAGAGGTACTTGATGTGGGGAAGCACCCTCCTCGCTACCACGGTCTTTATGGTCAGGCTCAGGCCGTAGTCCCTCAGCAGCCCGAGGGCTCTGATCACCCTCTCGTGGGAACCGGGCACCCTCGTGAAAGCATCGTGCACACCTTCGGATCCGTAGAGCGGGATGGCCACGTTATCCACTCCCGAATCAGCCAGTTCTCTTGCCACCTCCTCGTCAACAAGGGTCCCGTTGGTGCTCAGGATGACCCTGATTCCCAATTCCTTCAGCTTCCTCAACAAGATCATTATGTCGTCCCGGAGGAGGGGCTCCCCTCCGGAGATGAAGGTGAGGGGTCGACCAGCCTCCTCCAACCTCTCAGCTACCCTGAGGACCTCTCCAGTGGAGAGCTCTGGCGTGACCCTGCCCCCCTCGTAGCAGTGAATGCATCTGAGGTTGCACCGCTCGGTGACGACCCATATAACCGAGCTGATCCCACCCCTCCTTAAGGAGGCCATGGCTGCCCTCTCGGCCGCCGAGAGGGAATCGTTACCTGTAAACAGGGACCTGAGATGGGTCATAGCATCACCAGCGCATCTCGATCCGTGGCATGACGTACTTGGGGACGAGGATCCCGGCCAGCAAGTTGGACACCAAGGCCACCAAGAAGATGGTGGAGACTATGAAGGCGCCGAAGTCTACCAGCTTCCCTAGGAAGAGGGTTATGAAGAGGTACTGGTAGATGCCCGCGAGGAAGCTGGAGATCACCATGGTGAGGGCTATCGGCAAGACCCTGTATCTGCCCTCCTCTGCTTCCCTGTAAACTCCCGAGAGCCAGAAGGCCACATCTATCACCAGGCCTCTGATGAGGAAAGCTCCCAAGATCAGGAGGAAGAGGATCGATTGGAAGCTGTAGAGCAGTCCCGCGACGAAAGATATCGCAGTAGCCGAGTAGGGTTCCCTGATTACTAGAACGCCGATCAGGAGCACGATAGCGTAAACTATGGCCCCGTAACTGACGGTCAGCTTGACGAAAAGGGCTGCCAAGAAGGCCAGAACGGAGAACATGGCTATTAAACTAACCTTCACGCTAATGCTACGGCTGTGAGGGACTCCCATGCTCCCACTTGGCGGGATCAGCAATTGCTTTTATATAATAGTTACGTGCTCGGCAAAAGAGGTATGTAGACCCCACACCTTGGAGGACTCTTGGGCTAGGGTTCCAGCCTCTCCAGCCCACCCACCTTATCGAAATCCGTATCGTAGCTTACCAAGGTCGTTATACCATTCTCAAAAGCGGATGCAGCGTGTATAGAATCTCTGGGTTTCATTCCATACTTCTCCATTATCTCCTGAGCCCTTAACAGGGTATTCTTGGTCACAGTTAAGAACCTAAGGTGAGGAAAGTTCAGGAAGAGTCTACCAGCCCTGACGGATGATTCCACACCATCCACCTTCCGGACCACCCAGACCAGTTCGTCCCAGCTCAATGTGGAAGTGTAGGCCATCACCTCCCCCGAGGCTATCCTCTTCAGGAATTGCCTCGACCTCCTCGCCTCCTCAACCTCAGTATCGTATATGAGGGGGTAAATGAAGACGTTTGAATCAACGTAGAGCAAACCTCTCCTCCACCTCCTCCTCGATCATGCGCTCCAAGTCCACCCTCTCCTTCAGCTTGTTTCGGACTATCCCGCAGAATTCCTCCAAAAATTTCTCAGGATCCTTCCCTGGTCTTATTACAATCTCTCCTCCCCTCACCTCGATCAGCACGTCATCGCCGGGGCCTATACCGAGGGCATCCCTGAGCAGCTTCGGTATGACTATCTGTCCCCGGGGTCCCACTCTCTTCCTAATTGTAATCATACTAATCGGTATGAATAATTCCTACATCATAGTTAAATCTTGCGTGGCTCCCCACGTTAGGAGCACCTCCAATACTGTAGAGGTGTGTTTGGCATACCTGTTGCATACATAAAATGGGAAGAGGCTTCATGCCGGCGGTAGAAGCCACGAGATGAATTTTAGTCCCTAAATCCGGGTAGATGAAAAAGCAGAAAGGTGAAGGGAGATTCAGGAGGGCAGAACTCCCATCTGCTCCATCCTGTCGGCCACTTCCTTCAGGCCGAGCCTCTCTAGGGTCTCCCTGATGGGCCTGCCCTTGACCCAGCCCCTCACTTGGTAATACTCAGGGAGCATCTCGCCCAGCCTGGCTACGTGTCCCTTGGAGGGGCCGCCAGGTATGGGGACCTTGGTCAACCTGTCAGGCAGAGTATCGTACTCCTCCCCGTCCCCGAATGCCATTGCGTTGAATGCCCTCTCGGCGTTGTAGATGCGCTCTCCCACGGTCCTAAACTCCTCGGGAGTCATGTCCCATCCGGTCACGGCGCTCACCTGGGCAGCGAGCTCCTGATCCCAGTAGGCAAAGGTGACGAACTTGCACACCACCATGCTGTCCAACGCCGCGAACACATCCTGGAACTCCTTCAAGAGCTCGGCCTTGCCCTCCGTGGTGTATGGATCAAGCTTCCTGGGAACTCCCAATATCTCGGGGGAAATCATGTAGGCCCTGAGATGGCACCCTCCCCTGTTACTGGTCGCGTAGCCGAGGGCGTGGCCCTGCACCCCTCTCGGATCGTAAGCGGGCAGGGACTGACCTCTCACGTGCATGGAGAACTCGGGCTTTCCATACTTCTTAGCCAGCCTGTAGCCCCCGAGTGAGATGTCATCTCCGAAACCGCTCCTGTAGGCGGCGCGCCATGTCATCTCCACCACTGCCTGTGGGTTCCCGAAGTTAAGCTCCACACCGTCCAGCCTATTCTTCTCCTCCTCCGGTATGGCCCCCTTCTCGTAGAGCTCCATCGCAACCGCTATTGCATTTCCGGTCTCTATGGTGTCCATCCCTAACTCGTTGCACAGGAAGTTCGCCTTGGTGACGGCATCGAGATCGCCAGTTCCCGTGTTGGCACCGAGGGCCCACACCGTCTCATACTCCGGTCCATCACCGATCCCGGCCCAAGGCTTCCTCGTCTTGGAGAACCTGCCGCACGCTATTATGCATCCCCAGCACGGCTGCTTCTTCAGCAGGATCTCCGCAGCGATCCTCTCACCGCTAAGGTTCTCCGCCTCCTCGAACACAGCCTCTTGAAAGTTCCTAGTCGGGAATATGCCTGCTTGGTTAATTATGTTCACGAGGACAGCGGTCCCGTAATTCGGAAGTGCCTCGTTGGTGACGCCGCTCTGCTTCTTCTTGTCCACTGCGTCCCTCAGCACCTCTTGGAACTTCTGCTCGTCCCCTATTGGTACCTTCATGCTCCCCACAGCCACTATGGCCTTCAGCTTCTTGGAGCCCCAGACGGCGCCGTGAGCGCCCCTCCCAGCGGCTCTCCCCATGTCGTTTATTATCGCCGCCAGCAGGGAGAGTCTCTCACCGGCGGGCCCTATGCAGGCCACCTTCGCGTTCTTTCCATGCCTCTTCTCCAGTATCCTGGTGGTCTCGTGAGTGTCCTTGCCCCAGAGGTCCTTGGCATCCCTCAGTTCAGCTTTCCCCTCCTCCAGCACTAGGTACACGGGCTCATCAGATGCTCCCTCCAGTATGACCAGATCGAAGCCAGCGAACTTCATGTAGGGCCCGAAGTGTCCTCCGGACTGGGAGTCGTGTACCGTGTTGGTCAGGGGCGACTTGGTCACGCTCACCCACCTGCCGGCCTCCAATCCAGCAGCAACGCCAGTCACAGGTCCAGTGAGGACGAAAGCCTTGTTCTCAGGGCTCAAGGGGTCTACCTTGGGATCAACTTCCTTCAGCATCAGGTAGACTCCTAGGCCCCTGCCTCCAATCCACTGCCTCATTACCTCCTCGGGTATCAGGTCGAAGGTGTTCCCGACGGTGACCCTGCCCGAGGTCAGATCGACCCGGGCGTACCTACCCATATACCCGCCTTTGGGCAGAAAACATCACCTATTGAGAATGAAGGAGAAATCTAATATAATGTTTTATAGTAAATAGTTCACACGATTTCCTTTTAGTGATAACGTTAGAACATTTACATTATCTTCTAATAAGATAACGACGTTCCAGCGGGAATCTGGCGGGTGAAGGGAATGAGGGACCCTCAACCGGAGGAATCCCTCCACGCCTTGAACCTCTCCTTCAGGAGGTCAAAAAATTCGAACGCGGGCTTCATTATGATGAGGACGGTTCTCCTATTCTTGACCAGCAAGTAGGCCGTCAGCATGAAGGTAGAGATGGCCAATATATCTAGAGCTATCTGGGCGAATGGGAGGAAAGCCACTATCGTAGGCGGCAGTGCTCCCATCGCTGAGAGGCCCTTCATCGCCTCTATGACCGCCGGTGAGGAGATTAGTGCTATGAGGGAGGTGACGAGCGTTAGGAGCTCCACAACCTCAAGCTCGTAGGCCACCACACCTAGAGAGATGGTAGCGGCTAGGATGAAGAGCACTCCCCCGAAGGCCACATCCGGGGACACGACGGCCAGTACAAAGGCAGCCACACCCGTCAGGAGTACCGAGATCAGAGGAAGAACTACCTTCTCCTCCATGCCCGCCATCTTCTCCAGCCTCGTCACGCTCCAAGCTATGGCGATCATGGAGATCAGCACACCGAAGTCAGTGAGCTCCACGAGGTAGGTGGCATCCGCGGATAGGAGGATGAGTACGAAGAAGGCCACCAAGTACCTGCCCACCTGTGATTCAGCCACCTCCCTCCTGACGTCGAAGATGTCGATCAGCATCTCCCTGAGGTGATTTGATGCGGTGACCAAGGCAGGGATGAACGTGGTCGCTATGCCTAGGAGCAGCGCCCCCTCGGTCAGGGCTCTAGCCCAGCCGGTGGTCAGGTCCACGGCCGGTATGGGCGTCTCGGGAACCTCTCCAAGCAGGTATATAGCGAGCGAGTACACGATGAAGAGGGCCGCGGGCAGCACCACGCTGATGGCGAGAGCGTTCCTCAGCAACCTCTCCCTCTCATCCCCTGTTCCCGGGATCCCCTCGGCCAGACTCTGTATCTCTTGAAAGCCGAAGACGACCATGTACACGAAGGCCATCGCTGGCAGGGCATCAAGCGAGAGGAGGGGGCCGGGAGAAGGACTACCGCTCGCAGGTGACGCTAGGAGGGTTCCTATGTGCACTACGAAAAGTAAGACGAAGAAGGGACCCACTACGTACTGAAGCTTGACGAGCGACGCCTCATCGTTAGCGTACTTGAGGGCGACAAGGGTGAGGACGAATATGAGGATCCTGAGGGGGGTGTTCAGGCCAGGCGCCATGTCCTCCCTGCCGATGAGGGCCAATGCGTCCGGTACCATGTATGAGGCGACGACGTCCATCAGGACTAGCATGTTGAAGGCCGCCAGGGATGTGTTGGCCACCCACATGCTGAACCTAGATGCCAAGTAGGAGGGGTGCTTGGGTCCGTAGGCTCTCCTGACGAAGGCCGGCCCGCCCACGGCTGAGCCACCCATATCGTGGGTAAGCCTGTCCATCCTTGCATAGAGGAGCGCGAGGAGGAGGGCCGATGTGGATGCTAGCACCACTCCCCAGATCGAGCTGAAACCATACCTCTTGACGGCCTCGGGCAGTACCACGAAGACGGATGGGCCCAGCGTGGCCCCTATTCCAAATATTATGAGCTGACCCAAGCCATACTTGGTTCCCGGATGGGCCCTCGCACCTGTCCCCCCCTCGCCCCCGAAGTTGATAAGTATCCTGAGAGCTAGGGCGAGGGTGAGCAGCAACGGCACGATGAGCAGCACCAAGTAGAGTAGGGGGATCCCCGGTGACAGAACGAATATGTCCACCAGCAAGGGGAAGGCCATGAAGAGACTCAGTAGCCCCGGGCTCTCCTCGAAGGAGAGGAGACCAAAGGCTACCAGCAGCACCAGCGCGGCCAGAGCTGCTAGAACCCCGACGACCACCATCAGGTAGTCCATCACTCCTCTTAGCCTCATCTCCCGCCGCCCCAGTGCTCCTCATATGCCTGTCTCAGGATGTGGGCCTGATAGAAGGCGACGACAGAGACCACAAGCATAGCGAAGCCGAGCAGCTTCATGACTGGATCAGCAACTCCTAACAGATCGGGATTCTGGGCCACAGCCTCCAAGAACGAGCGCATCATCCGGGACGTGTTACCTGACACGGCGTAAGCCGGCGTGAGCAGGTATATGCCAGCTATGAGGGACATAGCAGCCACGACCACCCAAGCCACTTGGAGCAGAAGGAAGTAGATCCTGTTCACCATCCAAGGATTGCAGATCAGTATCCTCAGGCTTCTTATTCCCCTAGTCTCAGATTTCCTCAGCTCCTCCGCCAGCTCCCTCGCTTCTCGGGGGGTGAGGGAGTCCAGCGCCCTCATAATGTCCGCTACCTTCTCGGACCTCGACCCCAACTCGGACATCTCGCTCACTTCTGGGTCTAAAAGATAAACACTCCGACCAGTGACCACCTAGGGGTGGGAGGAGACTTAGCTAGGTAAGAAAAAGGATTATGATGTGACGACAGTCAGCTCAAAACCCTCCACTAGACCGTTGGTGTCCGACCACCTCATCAGGAAGATGCCCTCGTATCCCAGGCTCCCCACATGGTTTACAGCCCATATGGGCCCACCCTCGTCCCATCCTAGTGATCCCGGCAACCTTACATCCCCCGCCGAGCAGTCCACCAGCACGACGGCTTAGTCCTCGTGGCCGTAGGTGGCCCTGTAAACTCTTCCACCTTACCTCATGGCCGTGTACTCCCTCCCCTCTCTGAAGAACGTGATGCCATATCTCCCCCAGGGACCCAGTTCACCCGCGTAGAGGAAGGGCCGCGGCGTTCGATCAGTCCATCGTCTATTAGCTTTCTCTCGTTGTAGGGATTCTTAATTCCACGTAATTCCAAGCACTTGGCCTTCTCCCATCAGTGTACAGATCCACCAGCGGGAGAGCACTAATACCAAGGCAATGATGAGCAGTACCGCGCAGCTCACCTATCCCTTAATCAGTGTACCACGCGACGGATTGACCCGACATCTAATTGGTGAGAAGTATTTTTCAGGGGACATAACGCCATTATTATCCAGCGACATCGCAAGCAAGTTTAATTAAATAATTGGTTTATTTTACTTCGGTGAGGGGTTGAGGGATTTACTGCTAATCGCTCTGTTCCTGATGGTATCCCTCGTCCCACTAGCACTGGCGGCACCTTCACCTGACACCTACTATGTGGCCCCTTGGGGAGATGATAACAATCCGGGGACGAGAGACAGTCCCTGGAAGAGTCTTGGACTAGCTACTAGGAGGATGAAGCCAGGAGACACGCTTATAATATTAGAGGGGAAGTACGTCCTGAGCGAGTACGATACCGATATAATCATGCCACCATCGGGAAGAGAGGACGCTTGGACCATTATTCGGGGTGAGGGAAGCAGGAGACCCGTGCTGGCCGGTAAGGACAATCTGTTGACCGCTATAGATATATCGAGAAGGAGCTACATCAGGATAGAGAACTTGGAGATCACCAGCGATGATGGTGCCCAGTTCAGGGATGGAATCGAGGCCCTCGGAGGGCCAGTGAGCCATGTCGTGCTGAAGGACCTGTACATCCATCACATTGATGAGATGGGCATAGACATGGCGGATGTGGAGGACCTGAAAGTAATCAACTGCTCGATCACCTACTGCGGCTTTGGATCCATAGGGGGACCAAAAGGAGAGCATGGTGGATGGAGGAACGTCCTCATCCAAGATTGTTACCTTGCCTACGCGGGTCACTACTATCAGGGGGGACCGGGGTCCTCTCCATACGATAGGCCCGACGGCTTCGGCATTGAGCCCTCCCTCGGCCCCATTGAGATAGCCAGAACCATTGTGGAGCATAACAGGGGAGATGGTCTCGACTCCAAGGCGGATAACACCTACATACACGAGTGCGTAGTGGCTAACAACTTCGCCGACGGGGTGAAGCTCTGGGGACCGGGTAGCAGGCTGGAGAACACCCTGATCTATGGGAGGGGGGATGGGAGCACCCAAGTGACTCCTTGGTCGCCCATCGTCGTGGCTTCTCAAAGGCCGGGGAAGTTTGAGATCATCGGGGTGACGATGGACGACGAGATCGGCGGGAACTACATAATGCATGTCCAGTACGATTACGACGTGCCCATAGAGCTTACCGTGAAGAACACCATATTCAGCGGGAGAGGACCCAGCTCGCCAATATTCGTGAGGAAGGGGGTTAAATTCAAGTTCGATGGGTGCCTCTTCTACTTCCCTAGGAGTGGATTCGTCCTGACGGTTGGGGAGGAGCAGTACGGCCCCGAGGATGTGCCCAAGCTGGGTAATAACTTTTACGGAGATCCCATGTTCGTGAGGACTGGATTCGGCGGGAATGGAGACTACCATCTGAGGAAAGGCAGTCCAGCCATAAATAATGGAGTTCGTGCGTCCTTGAAGACGGATTTGGATGGGTGTCCTAGACCCCAGGGAGGTGGGTTCGACATAGGCGCGTATGAGTTCGGATCTTGCTCTAGAAGGTTGAACGAGGGACATCCTCAGGAGGAAGCCGCCACTCTCTCCAACACTAAAACATCACCACCAGAATTGACCGAGACTAGAGTATCTGGAGGGACGGTAACGGTCGTCAAGGAGGTCGAGAGGGATGAGAGGTTGATCGAGTACTTGCTGAGTCTCATAGCTGTCCTCCTGGTAATCATGGTGGTTGCCTTAGCCTTGGGAACCTTTAAGCGAGTGGATCGGGAGTCGTCTCAGAGTATGCGTTGAGAGTGAGAATACCGGTAACAGCAGCTGGTTCTTCAAAACATTTGCTCAACGGTTGCCCCTTGATTCACTAGTAGGCTCGGTAGATGTAGATTGTGACTTACAGGATCGAAAGGTCAACGAAGCACCTGATGAAACTTCCTAAGT
>JARZZM010000062.1 GCA_030130125.1 Thermoproteota archaeon | reverse complement strand
CAGCTGTCGTATGGAGCTCCCTCCCTAGAATGGAATATGACGCCATCGTCCGTGTCGGATGGTACCTTCAGCAGGAAGCCGTGAATTGGGCTGCCCGTCCCTATCTTCCCCTTCACGTATGCGGTCACGTCGAAATTGATCTTAGTCCCGTCGTGAGCGCCGAAACTGATGTGTTTCGTGGTTATCAGGGGGCCGTAGCTGTTGGCATGACTCGACCAGGTCACGGTCGACTCGGAGAAGCTCTTGGTGAGGGGATAGACTTGGACATCTACCCCGGTATCAGGGGGTTGCTTCACCGTGAGAGTGAGCGTGGCCGCCTGCACCTCAGAGCCCGGGGGGATGAGACTGTAAACGTCGAAATTAACCACAGAATACCAATTTATGGTGTAGGTCACCACATTGGTGGAGATCTTCCTCCTCCCGACACTGAGCTCCGGTTCGCTGCCGAAGTTATTGAGAGGGGTGAAGCTGTTGAGAGTGGCATCCGCGCTGGCAGGCAGGCTCTTCATAATGGATGCGATATGTACCACGGGGGTGGGGTGTACGTTATCGTGGGGGGTAAGGAGGGCGATGAGGAGGATAGAGAGTATATGCCTCATCTCCATCCATTTATCTTCCCGGAGTGGATTATAAACTATCAGTTAAAATAAATGCTGGATTAAGATATCAGGCATGCGATCGCGATCGCATGCCCGGGGCAGATCCGGGCATGCAGGATCCACCGGATCTCAGATTAGCGAAATATCTATATTAACCTTTAGGTTATTTCATACGGAGTATAGCATGAGTATTAGATATCTCGTTCCCCCGATGGTCCTCCTCCTAATCCTCGCGGTTCCCGTTGCCTCCTTACCCCCACGATAACGTACACCCACCTCCGTGGTACATAATCGCGTCCATCATGAAGAGCTTGAGGGCAAACGCGGACGCTACCCTCTATAGCTTCAACGCCCTTGATAATTTCGGTAGCGAGCCAGGGCTCCTCGTTGGAAGGAGGATCTCCACCAACGTTGTGACCTACACCATTTACTGGGACTCCGTGGTGAATTCGACATTTACGGTCAGGTTCCCCGTTCCGATGTGCAGAAGGCCACTCTCATCCTGACGGTGAAGCAGCCACCGATACCGGGATCGATGTTGAGGCACACTCCCTCACCAAGAGCTTCTCCGAGTCGACCGTGACCTGGTCGAGTCATGCTGACAGCTACGGTCCCCTGATAACCACGGAGCACATCAGCTTCGATGCCCACGAGGGGACTAAGATCAATTTCGATGTGACATCGTACGTGAAGGGGAAGATAGGGACGGGCAGCCCAATTCACGGCTTCCTGCTGAAGGTACCATCCGACACGGACGATGGCGTCATATTCCATTCTAGGGAGGGAGCTCCATACGACAGCTGGAAGCCGACCCTCGTGATCACCTACAAGGGACCGTACATCGATGTGGTGGCCAGCCAGACATCCCTGAATCTGAAGCAGGGTGAGAAGGCCTACGTCCAGCTCGCCATAGGGGGAACCTTCCTAGGCGACGCGGAGCTGTCCCACAAGTGGGTGGGATCGACCCCGGCGGGATCACCCTCACGTACAGCAGGATCTCAGGCAAGGTTCCCTTCGCCTCCACCCTCGAGGTAGACGTGTCCGACTCCACCGCTCCCGGCGAGTACAAGCTGGAGGTCAAGGCGAAGAACAAGGAGGGCAACTACAACATTTACGACAAGGTCAACATAACGATCTAGGTGACCAGCGCTCAGGAACCTGATTTTTCGCTCTCAGTCTCCCCCCAGTCGGTCACCGTGACGCAGGGGCGAGTGGCCGAGTACTCGGTAGCTGTAACCCCGGTTACTGGCTTCTCGGGGACGGTGCAATTCACGGCATCCGGCATACCCCCCGGATCCACTTATCAGTTCGTCTCCTCCGGATCCACCATCTACCTGCGGATCGCCACCTCAGCATCGACGCCGCCGGGTGACTACACGATAACTGTGACCGCCGAGGGAGGCGGCAAGACCCACACGGCCACTGTCTCCCTTAAGGTAACCCCAACGTCCACCTCATCCTCTACTGCAGCTACCACTACCACGACTACGATCACGCAGGACTTCTTCATCCAGGTGGACCCATCCGCGGTGACCCTGTCGAGGAGAGGCGCGGCTTACCTCACAGTAAGGGTCCAAGGGATCGGCGGATTCCCCAGCCCCGTGACCCTCTCGGCCTCAGGACTGCCCCAAGGGGTGACCATCTCCTCCAACGTGAACAACGCTCCGCCGGACTTCACCGCAAACCTCACCCTCGTCGCCACCAACAGCGCCCCCATGGGTACACATCAGTTCACCCTGATGGCATCGGGCGGTGGCATCACCAGAACATCGACCGTGACCCTGACCGTCACGGGACAGAACCAAACCCAATCCCAGACCCAGGCCCAGACTCAAACCGGAACGCAAACGGGTACAGGAACGGCCGCTCAGGGATTCGACTTCTCCATCTCCGTGACGCCCACCACGCTGGTGCTCAACCCCCCTCCACGGGATCGGTGGCCGTGACAGTTAGGAGGATCAGGGGGAGCGGCACGGTCATGCTTTCAGCCTCGGGCCTCCCATCGGATGTCAGGGTGACCTTCAATCGCCTGCTCTCCAGGAGGGCACTTCCTCCCTCGTCATACAGGCTGGGCAGGCCACCGGCACGTTCACCGTCGTGGTGACCGGGACCTCAGGCGGATTGAAGAGGTCCGCGACATTCCAGCTCCAGGTGAGGGCAGAGGAGTCGAGATGCGTCATAGCCACGGCCGCCTTCGGCTCCGAGCTGGCACCCGAGGTGAGCTACCTGAGGGGGTTCAGGGATGCGACGGTGATGACCACCT
>JARZZM010000061.1 GCA_030130125.1 Thermoproteota archaeon | reverse complement strand
TATTCATGAAAGCTAAATTTGATCGAGACAAACCGCCTAGATCCGTACCTTGACGTGAGAAGAATGGAAAAAGAATATCGCTCGAGATGGAGGGAATCGTTGTCTAGGACCTTTCTGGAATTCATCAAAACATGATGAGCGACGTGAGTACATAGGAGAACCTTCATCTCATTTTCGGGAGTCCGTCATCAGTGGCATCAAACCTTCAGGCATAGAGAGGAACCTCTCAATCCCTAACAGGATTCAGTAGCATCTGCAGAAGGTTAGTTAACTCTCGCTAGGTGTTATTTTCAACTCCTTCTACATGACTATATCACGATCTCTCAAGCGCTCTACGTCCCTCCATTATCTCCCAGTCCTCGTTGACTTTCATCTCTCCCCTTCTTTACCTACTATCGCCCTAAAACTTCGTTTCACAGGAATAAAGAGTCCGTCATTTACTAGTCCTAACTGAAAAAGCCGCTAACATGGTATCGCGTGGGGTTAGGTTGACAACGGCCTAACATCCATTAGCGATGATCTCATTGACATCAGGGATACTATTGATGTATCGTAAATATCTTTACGCGCGCGATATGCACTGTTAACTTAAGTCTCTTGGCTAAAGGAGGCCCCCGCGGGATATGATGGCTGATTGCAGTCCACTCACTTTCTTTAAGCTCCCTTTCATGCATTTAGATGATGAGAGAAAGTGTTGATGGGCTGGTTTTCTTTGAACTTTCTTTCGGGATTCGTAGAGGGATGAAACCTCTTCTGGGGCCTGGTCATATTGCCTTTCAACTCCCTTTTCGGAAAAGATAGGGATGTTCTCTAGGCCAAGGCTGGCAGAGTGCATTGGTCAGCCATAACCTCGATCCTTCCCGCGCGGGCGGCGCGATGATCTTTTCAGGCCTTCTTTAGTATTATCCAGAGGGTCGGCACGAATATCGCGATTTCAGCCAGTACGAAGAGGGGGAAGCCGAGTAGCGAGTCGATCGGGAAGCTCAGGATGGTCGTGAGGATGGCTAGGGCCTTCTCCCACTTGGTAACCCTCACCTTCAGCTGGCTGGCTGTCGGCAAGATCACTATCTTTCTGGCGGCCTCATGTATGTAGTACGTTCTGAGACCACTTTCAGCGGCAAGAACCGATAATGCGGCTATCTCCGCCTTGAATCCACCGGTGAGGTTGAGGACCACATCGCCCGATCTCCTCACAATGGATCCTACCACCTCCCTCAGCTCCTTGAGAGCAGCATCGAAGTCCTCGGAACCGAAGCCAGTGACCACATGCTTGGAGACGTTGTACCCACTCTCCGTCAGGTATTCGTCGAGAATCTTCGCTACTAGCTTTCCAGCGTCGGTGTCGGAGACTAAGAGGTGTAGATCCCTCACCTCCGAGGAGTACTCGTCCATATATCCGAGGAAGGCATTCATCTCAGCGCTGGCTCTCCTCGGATCCCTTCTCAGGTTGGAGAGCATCGCCTCCTCGAGAGCCCTCCTCTCCCCGCTGGATAGGGATCCAAGGGCGTGTGAGAGGGTCTTGGGGTTGGAGAGGCTCCTGAGCTTCTCCTCGGGTATTGAGGGAGAGGGCTCGTCCCTCATGGACCTGATCGTGTTCGTGAGGAGACTGATGCCGCATGTGATCACGTGAGTCTCTGCCATAAGGGGAAGTACCGCAGGTCCGCCATAAGTGTTGTCACCCGCTCTTTCATTCCCCCCTGCTAAGTGAAAGCTTGGGGTCGAGTGCAGTCATGCGCTGTCTACGACAAGTTCTGGACCCTGCAAGAATGGATCTAGGGCTAGATTCGATTTGTCTGTGACCCATCAGCAACTGGAAACATGCCTGTACATTAACTGCCGCCGGCAGCTGTGAGTTGAAACTATGGAGGTTCGTTACACTCACATTAATGCGCGATCCTTGGCAACAGGTGGATCATCTTTATCTGACACATCCGGTTGAACGCACATGCGTTACTTCAGTGACTACTCCCTGCTGGCCCCTCTCGGCCTGAGCCCTCCCATCGTTACGGAGCTGATCCAGTACCTGGACTGGCAGTACAGCATGAAGCCCAAAACCGTGGAACTGATCCTCACAAGGGATAAGCGCGTTCAGGAGGGCGCCAAACTCGTTGAGGTGGCCGTGAAGGACAGATATCCTAAGGCCGAGGTGGTCAGCCTTACTCTGGACTACGAGGACATCGTTAATGAGAACGTGGCATTCGATTTCATGAGAATAGCTGCCTCCGAGATAGCCAGACTGGAGAAGCCGGTCTACCTACTCATCTCAGGAGGGAGGAAGAACGTCTCGGTGGAGGTGGCCCTTCTGGGACAGGTGCTCGCGGTATCCGGTATCTACCATGTTGTCGTGCCAGATGTGAGGGTGGTTAACATCGAGTTAGAGAGGCTGAGACCAAAGATAGAGGAACTCGCCTCCTCGGGCGATCCCCTCAGCTACTACAGGGAGAATGAGGAGCTGCAGAACCTCATGTATCCCCCGATGACCTACGGCGTGATGAGGATACCCATGCTCCCACTGCCCTACTCGATAATCAGGAGGGTGGCGAGGATCCTCAGCGAGGGAGGCAGCAGGTCCGAACTTGAGGATCTTGGGGAGGACTACATAGCTGCCCTCAGGTTCTCGGGCCTCATACAGGTATCCGGAGGCAGGATCATACCCACCGACTTGGGTAGGGCGATAGGAGAGGCTATGAGGGAGGCTGTGGAGTGAGCTGGCGTGCCAGGGAGCCTCCCGCTGGTGCAGGAATAACCGGACCGGATTCGACCTGCAAGTAGTTTAACCGATCCTCCCTAGTCTGGGGAGGGATCGAGCCTCCGGCGGAATTATCTCAATTATCTCACTTTATGGGTTCACGGGTTTTAATCCGAAAGGCGATCGTTCCGGAAGGCTACCCCCTGCACCCCGGCAATCGCGTATCTCCTGAGCGGAACGGTCACCATCACTCAATAAATTTAAGATAGGGACCCAATTTGTATGTAATTGTGGATCAATTTTCCCATTAATTTGGAAACTACTTTAATTGAAACAGTTGTGCCGACTGGCACGGTGAGCCGGATGAATAAAACTGCTTTGGCAGGTGTTATTCTCGTAGTAGGCATCCTGATCGGCATAGGAATCGGATACTTCCTCTACTATCCGCAGGGAGGCCCGATCACGAAGACCGTCACGAAGACCGTCACGACGCCGGTAACGAAAACCACGACGGCAACGCAGGTTCAAACGCAAACGGTACGCGTTGAGGAAAAGTACACCATACTCCTGTCGTATGATCCCAAGGTGGGCCTCTACCTGACCGACTCCAAGGGCATGACCCTCTACTTCTTCGCCAAGGACGTGAACGGCACCTCCGCATGCTACGGCGGCTGCGCGAAGAAGTGGCCGGTGTTCGCTCCCAAACCCACGACTAACTTCGTGATACCATCCGTGTTAAACATCACCGACTTCAACTTCATCGTAAGGGACGACGGGAATGTTCAGGTCACCTACAAGGGACACCCCCTCTATTACTGGATAAACGATACGGCCAGAGGAGATACCAAGGGACACGGCATCAAGGGAGTTTGGTTCGTAGCCAGCACATCGGGTGAACTACCCTAAAAAAGGGGAATAACCCTATTCCCTCCTTTTTTGAGTCCGTGGATTAGAGGTTGAAGCGTGCGAACCATTTGCCCTATGACCCGCGAGTTTAGCTCAACCCGAAGTCGATCAAATCTCAAATCCCTATGTCACACAGACACCCCGCCTCCCTGATCAGGTCCTCGGGCATCCCCTCCAACCTTTCCCTCATCTTCCCACTGGCCAGATCTTCCAGTCCGTCGAAGAGCTCGTCGTAGTAGTGGATCTCCACATCCTCGATCACGCCGCCACGATCGAGGACGGGCACCGGATTCCTCACGGAGAAGTGCTGGAGACCAACGTGGGCGGCAAGGTTCCTGAGGAGTGAAGAGACCTCCTCCGGGCTGACCGCGTCGTTCCCCCTCATCAGCTTCTCCGCCGAGAGGAAGTTCCTGATCCACCAATCGTCCCTGCACGAAGAGTTCTCCATCAAATCTACCGCCTCACTCCTGAAGATTTCCCATTTCAGGCTCTCCGCATGGAGATCCACCAAGGTTGGGTTCCTATCGACGTTACTCGTCCTCCTGTAAGCTTCCCTCACGACGCTCGGGCACCTCCTGCCCAGAACCGCGAACGGGTAAACATCACGAACAGAGGCGACCGATCCTCTGATCCTCTTCTTAACCATTTCAAAGGTCATTTCCCCTATGTACGACTTCATGTAGCCCAGGGCCGTGCCTCCCGACGCCTCCCTCACCATGCAGTTTACGCTCCTCGGCTTACCGTGCTCATCGACCATGGCGATCTCTCTGGTGATCAGGATCTCGTTGGGGTGCATGCCCAGCGAGCGGTAGAGGGACCTAACCTCTAGGGCGAACCTCAGGGACGCGTGATCCCTCCTAAGGTGAGGTATCAATCTATGGATCCCTAACTTGAGGGCGAATGATCTTATGGAATCCGCCAGCGGGTAGGACAGGGGCGGCTCAAGCTCGTATTCCAGCACAATCTCATCTGCATCCTCAGCGAAGGTGTCCGGATTCAGCCTCAGGTGCTCCACGTAGTCCCCTCCCCCCATCCTTTCCCCGAGGTAATCGAGTATCTCACGAATCGAGGGAAGGGATTCGCTGAAGCTCCTCAAAACGCGATGCAGGTAGGTCAGCATCGTAGTATCTAGCGCACAAGAGACCTTTCTGAGCCTGATCAGGGATCTCAGGAGCTCCTTACCCTTCTCCAGGTCTCCGTATCGGTTGAACTCCCTCCTCACCACCTCCCTCCATATCTCCGCTATCATGTCGGGGCTCAGCCGGCTGTGGGCCAGCAACTTCGATATCGTGACAACAAGCCTGTGAATCACGTGGGTCTCCCCGACGTCCATGAACTCCACCGGAAGCTCGACGGTACGATCTCCCGCTCTTGGTAACCCCTCCCGCTGCGGATCGGGGCTTGGGCGTGTCCTCTCGGAGGACCTCCCCGATGGGACGAACGCGGGCATCGAGGTAAGGGGGATCAGATCCACTCGGTTCACCTCAGCGTACGCCAGTGCCCCCATGTAGGCCATCACGGTCAGGTGATTCCACCCCTGACTCATATCGAAGAGCACCCTCTCCACATCCCCCAGTTCCCTCAGAGACCGGTAAACCTCGGCGAATATGTGGGAGGGCCCGCCCCCCTCGAATTTGAGTCTCACGCCAGCCCCGTCCTCCAGGGGCAGGGTGAAGGTGCCCCTGACTTGGACCACCCTAGCCAGGATAGGAGAATCGTCGAACAGGCCTCTGAAGTCCCCCGGTAACCCTTCATTGTCCTCCACATCCCTAACGAGTAGCCTCGGGAATTCTCCCGCGAGCCTCCGAGTCGCATCTAGGACCCAATCCTCGACCCCCTCTCCCCGCCTTGGAAGCCTCCAGAACTCTCTGGCGTGGGTTATGAGGGAATGGGGGAGGAGAACGATCACCCTGAGCTTGCTCAGGTCGACCTTCCCCCTGCCCAGCGCCTCGATGGAGACGGGCAGCACTGTGGATGAAGCCCTCAGCCGGACGGAATTTCCCCTCGGCGCCCTAACCTCGTAGAGCTTCCTCGATCTCCTCAGCAGGGTGTCCCCGGCCACGTGAACCAAGACGTGAGACATGGGCGTCGCCTCAGTACCTAACGACGGGCTTCACCTCGGCGTAACCGGATTCCCTCACCAGATGCAGCGGGTAGAACTTGGCAGTGGTTCCCACGAGCTGACCTATCTGAAATCCCAAGATCACGGGCGCCGAGAGGACGAGCTTCTTCTTGGCGGAGGGATGAAGGTTGTTTATCAATTCCAGAAACTTAGCAGAGCTGAAAGCTACGAGGGGAAATTCCTCCACTCTCAGACCACCCTGATCAGGAACATACTTGTAGATGTAGTCGGGATCCCTGCCGAACTGCCTCCTGTACATGACCTCAGGGTTCCTTCCTATCAAGTCGATGGATGCGCTCACCTCCTTCCTCCTCTCCACCCCATCTATGACCTCCATCATCGGACTTGGGTCACCACTCTCAACGTAGGATATGAAAGCGTCCACCAGCTTCGACCCGATCACGCCACCGATTAGGGACCTCATCCTGTCCTCCTGATCGCTGGGTATATCAACCCTCTCCTTGGAACTCCTCTTGGACAGGTAGCCCTTCAGTTCCTTCCCGAGTCTCACGACCTCCACCGAGTCCACCAGTAAACCTACCACCGTGGTCACGAGTCCTATGGACAATACACCACCGTTTTGGGCCAGAGTGGCCAATATTTAATCCTGTTTCTCGGGAATTCCTAGAGATTGCATGCTTTTGACGGGACGAAGTTGTACGCCCCGGAGGCATAAGCCCCTATTGGATTTTTCTGGATTCTAGGCTATAGGAGAAGGATATCGCGGGAGAAGGATATCGCCCTCCGTAGCTTCTATCACCAGATCACGCGGCTTATCCTCACCTTGGAGCTGGCCTCCTCTAGGGCCAGCCACTCGTCGAAGGTCATGCTCCAGTCAGCAGCCCCCGCGTTCTCCTCCACCTGCTCCGGGGTCTTCGCCCCGGGTATAACTATCACGGTATCGCTTGCCATTATCAGCCAGTTCAGAGCCACCTGACTGGGCGTCTTGCCGTGCCTCTCCCCAACCTCCTTCAGCAGCTTCACCACCTCGTACACCTGCCTGAAGTTGTCGGGGTGGAACAGGGCGCTGCCGGCCCTCACGTCCTTGAACTCGGGCAGGTTATCTGGCGTGTACTTGCCGGTGAGGGCCCCCTTAGCTAGGGGAGACCAAGCGAGGATGCTCCACCCGTTCGCCTCCGCATAAGGTATTATCTCCTTCTCCGCATCCCTCTCCACAAGGTTGTACCTGACCTGATTACTGACCGGGTCCTCCGTCGACAGGCAGGCCCAGGCCGAGTCCATCAGCTCGACCGGGAAGTCGCTCAATCCTATATAGCGTACGACACCTTGGTGCACCAGCTCCTCTAAAGCGCGCATGTACTCGCAGGTGGGGAAGTTGTTCCAGAGGGGAGGCCAGTGGACCTGCATCAGATCAATGTAGTCAGTCCCCAGCCTCTCTAGGCATCTCTTCGTCCCCTTGAATACGTCGTGCCTAGAAAGAAACTCCCCGGGCAGCTTAGTGGCAACAATGACATCCTCCCTCGCTCCCAGCTCCTTCAGCGCCCTCCCGAGGAAGGTCTCACTCATCCCCCTCCCGTAGACCGCTGCAGTGTCGAAGAGGTTTATCCCCACGTCAATGGCCTTCTCCACTATATTCTTGGCATCCTCATAGTTGGTCACGCCCCAGGACTCGCTGAATTGCCAAGTCCCCAGTCCTACAACGGAGACCTTCAGATCCGAAACACCCAGATACCTGAACTCCATTGGTGCACCCCTACTCCGGGGAGCTCCTTTCATATAATCATCTGCTGCCCAGCCGATACCTCCCATGGTCCCAGTCGACGATCAAATCCGGCGATGCCCCGGCGAATCATCGCGCGAGGGTGATCCCTGCAGCGGTATCCATTTCAGCCACGCGCGACAGTCGGGACTGAGGAAACGCTCCCTCGATGGTCGCTTCGGATCCGCGATTGCCATCCGATCCTCGCTTTGGACTGATCTAGGAAAATCGCTTTACAGCTACAAAATATGAATTTTTATCCTGTGAAAAGCATAAATACATGATGATATCAAGGGAGTTTTGGGAGAGGCATTACCTAATTAAGGACTCCCTCATGGTGGCCGGAATTATCTCCTTGGTGATCATGCTGCTGTCCTTCGTGCTGATTACCCTCACGCATGCGATGGCGCAGCCCTACTGGCACGACATACCTCTCGAGTACCTCTACACCATCTTCAGCCCAGCCCTCATCACGATCCTCTCCATGCTCCTCGCCTTTCTTCCGCCGATGGCCTACGTCCTCAAGGTTATGCTGGCTCTGAGGCGTAGACGCGGGAATATCGGGATCAGTGGTGGGAGCGGGGAATCCTGGCGTGAGCTAACTCGGGACCGTTCCGCGAGCGATCGATTCATCCTATCTCGCTCCGGCTGCGAAGGAAATGAACCGAAAAATTTATAACGCGGCGTCAGCGTGACGCCCGGGCCCTGGCCGCACATCGTCCCCGGAATAGATGATGCGATATTGAATGCCCACATAAGTATAGTATCATAATGGATATGGGAATAGGAGGCCCATAGGCTGATGCGATGTGGGGGGCCAGGGCCCCTTTCCC
>JARZZM010000060.1 GCA_030130125.1 Thermoproteota archaeon | reverse complement strand
CTGCTCAGGTCCGTAAAGGTATCTCTAGCGGAGCTCAAGCACCCTGAGATGGAAGATGAGGTGCTGAGGGAGGTGAGGAGGTTGAGGTACTTAGGCTCTGCTGCGGGCCGGGAAGAAGCTTCACATGGATGACCGATGACCTGTAGAGCCATACCACAATCCAACTAGTTAGGACCTGAGGTTAGCGGAAGGGATGTATAAACCGGAGATCCTAGGAAGGGTATGCCGCCAGATTCCCTCGATCCTGTTCTAAGTTGGGATAAACCACCGACAATCTTTATCCCTCTCTAAGGGAGTCGACCTACGTAATGGTGGGCAGCTTGACAGACGGGCAGACGGATCAGCGACCAAGCGAACCGGTCCATGAACTCCTCTGTAGAGGAGCTAGGGTGAGAGTTAGGGGCTGCAAGGTCGAGGTAATTACGGATCCCGCTGTAGTCAGCTGTCCCTACGTTAGAGCTGTTTACGGGATACAGAAAGTGAACAGGAAAGCTGTCAGGAAGATAGTCGAGAGGAAGATCGAGGAGTACGGTCATTTCTGCCCGCACAGATCCCTGAAGTCCGACAGGATCGTTCCATTCGGCAGTTCCGAGATGATAAGCACGGTCATGGGTGAGATCCTTGATGCTGCGGTGGTGGTTTGTGATGGGGCCGGTACCGTGATCACCGAGAATCCGGAACTGGTGCAAGGCATAGGCGCCGCCATGACCGGCCTCATCAAGACAACACCTATACCCGAGGTGGTCAGGAGGATAGAGGATATGGGCGGGAAAGTTCTCGATCCGCCGAGGATAGATCAGGTCGAGGGGGTGAGGAGGGCCTTCCAGGAGGGCTTTAGGAAGGTGGCTGTGACTGTAATAGGATTGAATGCGAAGACCATTCCAAAGCTGAGGGAACTGGAGAAGGGGGTTGAAGGAGCTGAACTAGCGATCTTCTCGACGTGCAACACCCTAGTCCCTGAGGGGCATTTAAGGTACTTGGAGATGGCTGACATAGTTTGCTCGAGCGCTTCGAGACTGGTCCTTAAGAGGATTGGAAAGAGAGCCCTTATGCAGATGGGCATAGGAATACCAGTTTTCGCGCTCACCAGGCTGGGGAAGAGAATTGCCCTCCGATACTTGGAGGAGATGAAGTCGCCGTTCGTGGTGTCTAGGGCGAGGATGCCCTACGTGATTGAAGAGAAGCTCCCGACCCCCAGCTCAGAAAATTTAGGGAAATCAGAGCATTGAATCCAAGAAGAGCATCAGGTAGAAGCCCGCAAGCAATCCGACAGTGGCCTTAAGTTCGGACGAGCCCTCGCTGTATATCTCTGGTATCGCTTCCTTGAGGGTTACGTAGAGCATAGCCCCGCCTGAGAAGGCCATGCCGAGGGGGAGGATCACCCTGAAGTGGGAGAAGAGGGATGCGCCTACCAGAACCATTACCATCTCACTGAAACCGCTGAGGGCTCCAACTAAAAATCCCATCCATCTGCCCCTGAGTTCGGCGACAGGAAGGGCCACCGCCAGTCCCTCAGGCACATCCTGAACACCTATCGCCACTGCCGTGGCCACGCCTATCGGGACCGAATAGGCCATCGTCGTTCCCACCGCAAGACCCTCGGGCAGGTTGTGTATGATCATAGCCATCGCTATCAGCCAGATCCTCCTCAACATCCTCCTCCCATGCTCGGGTCCCTCGTATCCCTTGAGGAAGTGTTCATGCGGAAGCAGCCTGTCCATGGCGAATATGGTTAGGACCCCAAGAAGTATCCCGGCGCCAACCACGATGAAGTCCGTCATCTCTAGCGCTGGCAGTATCAGGCTGGTGAAGCTCGCCACGAGCATGACCCCGGCTGCGAACGCTAGGGAGAGGGTCATCTCCATACCCTTGCCCTCCCCCCTAACGAGAACCGGTACAGAGCCTAGGGTGGTGGTCATGGCAACGAAGAGTCCAGAGTAGAAGCTCGCCACTATCACATCTTCCCCAGACAGATCCCTGAGCATTGAGATGGCGGGGTCGAGTAACGAGCTCACAGGATCATCCCCCCTCCCATGACTCAATAATATTTACTACTCCTCTTCCCGTGCATCTCCTCGAGTCGTTGTTATCAGACGTGAGGATGACCAGCATCCCAAGAACATGAGTATGAGACCGATGATGGCGGGGACCGGATAGGGAATAACTACTAGACCGCTCCCCACAACCACCACGAGCCCTCGGATCTTCAACCTGCTTATTCGGAGCAGTGAGGACATGAGAATCAGGGACGATCCGGTGAGCAGATAGATCACTGCCTTGGATAGGAGGACCGATAGGCCCGTGGTCTCCGATGGCTTGGCAATCCATATTGCCAGCTCACTTATAGCCAATACGAGGATCATGAGTCCGGAGTAGGCGATGAGCCTCCTGGAACCTAGGGACCTCCCGACCATGTACGTTGATGCGGAGAGATAGAGGAAGGTGATGAGGAAGTACATCTCGACTATGGCCAACACGGGCAGGCTCGGCATGAGGACCGCTATGACGACCAATGCAGGATAGAAGGAGGCCATCATGAGCGCGGCCGACATGTGCTCCAGAGATTCCATTTCGACTACCATCTCACTCTATAATAAAAAGCAAAATGGGGGATGTCTCCTCGATAGGAGCTTCGATCCTTTCATAATGCATCACTGGATCTTAGCTCAGTTCTTACTTGCTCTATTACCACCTCTCTGCTTGGACAGGGCCAGTATCATCCTGAGGTACTGACTTATCCCTCCCAAGCCCAAGCTGAGAAGTAGAAGCGCGATCAGTACGATGAAGCTTTCCCTTATAACGATGAGGAATGACCCCAGAACGACTAGACCACCAAACCTGTCCAACTTTCCAACGCCAGTCACTTTAGCGACGCTGTGAGCGTATAACCCCATTACGAGCATGGAAGCGACAGTGCCCAGATTTGACATCATTCCGGAATGGGGATTGGGGATCAGGGCAGCAATCAGTAGGACCGCGCTCAGTCCCATCACCAGAGCCGAGAGTAAAGTCCTCCGTGGATCCGGCCACCTGACCTTCCAAAGGAATATTGAAGCCAGCGTGACAGTTAGTGTCAGATAGAGGTGGAGCGCGAGGGACAGCCCTAACAAATCGGATGTGTAGGATATTAGCGACAGCAGTGGGAAGAAGGCCATCATCCCCGAGATGTCCGCGAGCCTCCCCAACCAGACGGCCTTTACTTCCATTCAACTCCCTCTCAGCAAGGGTGGCCAGATGAGAAGGTAAAAAGAAGGTGATTAGAGGGAAGCGGCCTCTCTAGCCAGCTCCCTCTCCACCCTGTCGAGCTCCTCGAAGTACTCGGGATCCCTCTCTTGGAGGAGTTTTATCCTCTGGACATAGAGTTCCTCGGAATTCTTGGTGAGCAGATCCCTCACAGAGACGCCGAGCTTCCTAGCTCCGAACCTGAGGGCCCATACCAACAAAGCCACCCAGAGCAGGATATAGAGGGCCCATACCACCACCTGCCCCGTTCTATCCATGGTAATGAGGGCTGGCAGGAACGTGGTCGGGGAATAAGAGCAGCAAGCCATCAAGCCGTCCCAGAAGTCCCTTGCGAGGGTGTAGGGCAGGTAGCCTAAGTAAAAGAACGGCCATATTAATAGTCCAGTTATGTAGAGGAGACCTGTCCTTCCGTAGTTCCTGAACTCGCATCCCAACATGAACACGGTACCCATTCCCAAGAGGAAGCCACCGAAGATGTCCATCGGAAGGGTGGTCATCTCCCTTATAGCCACGCCTGTCTTATGGAACTCTAGGCCGGTGGCGCGGGCGAATGCCTCGGCGAACTCCTTCGTGGCCCAGTGATGACCCTCCATTATGCCGAAGAAGGCGAACCCTATGAAGAACGCGGTGCTGGCTATGATTATGTGAACTGCAAGGGCCGTGAAGGGCTGCATTCCCATGAATATGGTCCTTATGGAGTAGGGCATCTTCCATCTCTTAGCGAACTTCAGTTCGTCCTTCTCTATGATGGGACCCATCTCAGCGTTCAAGACAGCGCACTCCGTGCCTATCCCGGTCTTAGCAACGCTGGCTCCAAGGAGGCCACCGACCACCATCAACATCACTATGTTGGGCAGGTTTTCGGGAGTGATCATGTGCTTCGCTATCTTTGTCTTGGCCAGGCTTTCAGCCCATCCCATCTGAACCGCATAGTCGATGCCGAAGAGGGCGTTGGCCAGTATAACTAGAGCGAACACTGCCCAGAATGCGTAGAGCAGGATCCTCAACCAGTCTCTCCCCGGGTTATAGTTGAAGTCCAGTGTCAGGCCGTCGGCCCACCCCCTCTTCTTCGCATCCTCCACGTACCACCTCGTGTCTTGAGACTTAAAGTACTGGACAAGTCCGAACTTGCTCATTATCATTATACCTATTCCAGCCGCTACGGTCGCGGTGATCATTACCACGAAGCTCTTCACGTTCATCGCAGCCCAGCCACCTAGCAAGTGGTGCAGCGTGCACCCTCCTGCAACTCTAGTGCCCCAAGCGAACATGAAGGCTCCGAGAGCGGTGAATACGAGGAAGCCCTTTGGATACCTCACCCAGCTCCTTATGTCCTCCTCCAAGTAGGCGAGGACTAGCCCGGTTATTATTGCACCCAGTATCACCCACTGGATATCCGGCTGATAGTCCGGTTTGGTGGCGATAAGGCTGTGTCCCGTCAGCCTGGCCTCCAAGCCGGCCAGCATCCTAGCCATTCCGGATGTTACGCCTATGAACTTGTGCTTAGGGTGCCCTAAGGGGAGGAACCAGTAATTTATGGCCTCAGCGAGGCCGGTAAGCACGCCAGCGGTCCACCAGGGCCACTGCTTCTTCAGGAGACTCATGCTCTCACTAGTCATATGACGATATAACGTCATTTATAAGGAGACGTCTGTCTTATTTGCACCAGCGATCCCCCCGCGAGCGCACTATCTGCTGGCTAGATGCCACGGACGAACTAATTAAAGATCGTTAAATCGATCATGCCCGTATCATCAAGAGAGATTGAGTTAGTGAAGCCATCGATGTGACACTGAGGCGTTGACAGTCACTTAGACTTGGATCTGAGAAATTCGAGGACCTCCGCCATATCGGGCTTCTCCCCCAGGGGATACTCCCTAGCGTAGACCACCCGGCCTCCTTCATCTACAACGACAACTGCTCTCCCCGAAATCCCCCTCTCCTCGTTGAACAGCCCGTAAGCGCGCGCAACCTTTCCATGGGGCCAGAAGTCCGATAGAAGCGGTGTCTTCACTACACCCATGTGCTTGGCCCAAGCTCTCTTCGTTGGAACTGGATCAACACTTATGCTGAGAGGGATGGCGTTAAGCTCAGATAGCTCGTCGTAAATGGCCTCCAGCTCTTTTACCTGTTCTTCACAGATGCTTGTCCAGGCGAGTGGATGAAATGAGAGGACCACCCTCCTTCCCCTGAAGTCCGAGAGCCTGACCTCCTCACCGAACTGGTCCGGAAGGGTGAAATCAGGGGCCTCTGATCCAACATAAATCATGAATTCACCATAGTTATAGATAAAACAATATTGATAAATATTACCATCTGCCTTCAACGATCGACTCGAGGACCTGGACGAACCTCTCCACCTCATCCTCAGTATTGTACAGGTAGAAGCTAGCCCTGACCGTGCCATCTCCTGCACCCAATCGCCTATGTAGAGGATGTGCGCAGTGAAGGCCCGTCCTGACAGCTATCCCCTGAGCGTCGAGCAGGGCCCCGACCATGTGAGGATCCATCCCCTTCACGTTGAGCGTAATTATACCGCCCCTCCTGTCCACATCCATCGGTCCGTACAGGATTACGCCGTCTAAACCGGAAAGGAGCTCCAGTCCCTTTCTAGTGAGCTCCTTTTCGTGCTCCCTGACTCTCTCCATCCCTATCCTCATGAGGTACTCTGCAGCCTTAGCCAGCCCTATACCGCCCGCTATGTTAGGGGTTCCTCCCTCATGCTTCCAAGGCAGTTCGGCCCAGTCCACGCCTTCGAGCGTGACGTCCCTTATAGTACCGCCTCCCGGCTTGGCCGGCCTCATTTCCTCAAGAAGATCTTTTCTCCCGTAGAGCACCCCCGTGCCCGTGGGTCCAAGCATCTTATGACCTGAGAACGCTAGGAAATCAGCATCGAGCTTCCTCACATCGACGGGCACGTGGGGCACCATCTGAGCCCCGTCGAGCACCACCACGGCCCCCACCTGATGGGCCGCCTTGACTGCCCTCTCCACATCTGGGATCGCACCGGTAACGTTGGACATGCCGGATATGGCCACTATCCTGGTCCTATCATCGATTAAGGATTCCAACTCCCTCATCTTAGGCACTCCCTCGTTGTCCACGTCAGCATAGACCACTTCAGCCCCGGTCAGCTCGGCAACGGTCCTCCAAGGAAGTATGTTGCTGTGATGCTCCATGACAGTTGTGACTATCCTCTCTCCCTTCTTCAAGTGATGGAGAGCCCACCCCCAAGCCACTAGGTTTATCGACTCGGTAGTGTTGGATGTGAAGACCACCTCCTCGAAATCGGCATTTATGAACTTAGCTAGCGTTTCGTGAGCCCCCTCATAGAGCTCGGATGCTTCCCTGCTGAGATAATGTATTCCCCTATGGACATTAGCGTTGAGATTCTCGTAGAACTCTCTTATTGCATTAATCACCTGAACCGGCCTCTGGGTGGTGGCTGCGTTATCGAAGTAAATGAGAGGATGATCGTTCACCTTAATCCGGAGGATAGGGAAGTCCTCCCTGACGCTCATGTCCATGGATCACACCCACAACAATAGTTTTGGTTAGGAGACGCTGAAAACCTTTCGGTTAGGGGATTGAGGAACCCAAGACTAAGGCCAGCTCTCCCCTCAGGAGGATTCCCTCTTCTCCTCTCGACCTGAGGACTCCGAACGCACCGCCGAAAAAGACGCCGCCCAACCATAGATAGAAAGATGCTTTGGATACGGGAACGCCTAGTAGGCCGGCGCTCACATTCAGGAGGAGGTGGTAGAACAATTTCCAGCTCAAGAGAAAGAGGATGCTCGGCAGGGCTGCGATCATCAGGGCCACGAAGAGGGGTCCTGTCACGAATCTTCGGGTTTTCATCACCTTCAAGTCATGAACTCCATACATCAACTTGGCGCCGAGATCCACTCCGCTCTTAAAGGCCAAGAAGACGAACAGGGTGAAAACTGATGGAGGATTGCTCATCAGCAGGCTGATCGCTCCCACGGCCAGCCAGGTGAGGGTGAAGATCCAGTCCAGCCAATTCCTACGGGCCACGGGGGCGTCTAGGGCTTTGGCGAGTCCCCTACTGAACAGAGATTGGATCCAGTAAAACACAGTAGGGACGAAGTCTACGATTCCCAAGACCACGGTCAGCAGGAGGAAGACCAGCTCTCCAAGCGACATCGGGGGGAGGTGAGGGTGAAAGTTTAATCGTTTACTGGGTCCCCTACCAAGTTAATGCAGACAATTCACCTAGAATCAGTCCTTCTTAATGAGGAGAGTGACCAGCTCCCCTTCGGACGACAGGGCCTCTATCTTTGCTCCATAAGCCTTTGCCAAGGCTGCAACTGATTCTATGCTGAACCTAGCGGTCTCGATAGCCACGAGTATGCCTTCTCCCTCCTTGAGCTTTGTGAGGAGACTGGCTAGTTTCACGAGCGGAACGTAGTTGCACTTGTACTGCCGCCTAGTCATAACTACCTTTCCGACCACCTTGACGCCCTTCAGGGACTGGGGCTGGGATGGAGACCTCAGGGCACCAGTTCCTCCTCCGTCGTCATCCGCCATATGGCTTCCACCACATCTCTAGCCGTTATTATTCCCCTTATCTCCCCCTCGGAGGTGAGGGGAAGCCTCTTTATCCTAGAGCTAGCCATTAACCTCGCGGCTTCAACGAGCGTGGCGCCCGCATCTAAGGTCACGAGATCATAGGTGGAGTACTTGCCCACCGGATCGCAGGGATCGCCTCCGCCCACGAGGAACCTCTTCACAGCGTCCCTCTCGGTGAATATGCCCTTTATCTTCCTCTCCTCCTCCACCAAGAGGCTACCCACCCTCTCTACCTTCATTATCCTGACGGCTTCCCTCACACTAGCTTGGGAATGGATCTTCAGGACCTCCCATGTAGCGTAGGGTTTCAAGGGGGGACTTGTCGTGGTGGTCTCAGCGTAGGCCCTCACTATGTCAGCTGCCGTAACGACACCGACAAGCTGACCATCGTCAAGCACCACTAGCCTAGCCTTCACCTTCATCATCGCCCTGGCAGCGTCGGCCAAGGTCTCATCAGGCCTGAGCACCCCGTATCTCCTGCTCATGACATCCTCGACCTTAACTTGGTGAGGAGTCAGCCTAGCTGCGATTATCCCGGTCATTACGTCTCTCTCCGTTAAAAATCCAGAGATCTCACCCTCCTTACGGACGACTGGACTCCAAACGTCCCTCTCGCTCATCAGATTAAGTGCCTCAGCCACGGTGATATCGGGACTCACCACCAGCGGGTCGTCACTCATGAACTCACTAACCCTCATCTTTACTCAACTATATGGGGAGGGACGAGTAATTAATCATTATGAAGGTGTTACAATCGTTTATTCCTCCATCTCCAAATCTCTCATGAGGAGATGAGGGTGGAGGGCCTGTGTCAGCCGACCATCCCCGTGCAACTGGTGGGGAAGGCGGGCCTTATCACCACCTTATCCCCGTCAGCCTCTATCTTGACGACCATGCCGTCCCTCCACCCGAGGGACTCGAGCACTTCCCTAGGCAGTCTCACGAGACCCCTGACGAGCCTTATCTTCAACCTCCCACCCCCCTTGTAAAAGAATTTCAATATTTCAATATCGAGGATGAGGCATAAAGGTAGAGGACTCTGGGGGAACCTACTGTGAAAGCAGCGCTTTTAGCCAATATAACCTTTTCCATGCCGGATTCGAGCTCAGCGCTCCCAGCGCGCCCAAGCTCATATTAGTTTCCTTTAGGAAACTAATATTTATATATTAGTTTTCTTTGGTATACTAACGTGATCTCAAAGGACCTACTCCTCTTATTCAACCCTTGGTGGAGGGATGGAAGCGTCGGGGGGGATCTCGCAAAACCCTACCGAAGGAAAATCTTCACCGATGTAGTGAAGGGGCTGGATCTCAGGCAAATTCAGCTGATCACCGGTCTCAGAAGGGTGGGCAAGTCCACCATCCTCTACCAGCTCGTGGACCATCTCATTGGGAGGGGAGTCCAGCCGAGGCGCATAGTCTACTACTCCTTCGACGTAGCCGAGGATGGAATATTGGAGATCCTGAGATCATACTCTCAGCTAACCGGAGTGGACTGGAGATCTGAAAGGGTATATCTCCTCCTAGACGAGATCCAAAAGGTCGATGGATGGTCCTCATGGTTGAAGATCATCTACGACTCCCACCCGAACCTTAAGATCCTCGTGAGTGGATCTTCAAGCCTCCACTTGGAAGAAGACGCTCAGAGGAACCTAGCTGGGAGGTACATCATACACAAGGTTGAACCGCTGTCGCTTATCGAGTTCTTCGAGCTGAAGACAGGTAGAACAGTCGATAACCCTGATCTCTGGAGGGATGATCTCCTAGCCGTGCTTGAAGAGTACCTCAGGAAACCTTTCCCTGAGATAGTCAACTGGAGCGATGTCCCTGCATTGACCTATATAAGGGAGAGCGTGCTGGAGAAGGTGCTGGCCTCGGACCTCTCTACTCGTGGACTCGACAGGTTCAGAACATACGAGATCCTCTCTCTCCTCTTCTCTGAACCGGGTCTCTATCTCAATGTGAACACGCTAGCTGGTGAGGTCGGGATGAGCAAGAAGACCCTCTACAAATACTTGGGATACATGGAGAATTCCTACCTTGTCAGGATCCTGAGGAACTACAGACCCTCGGTCAGGGCCAGTTCCAGGAAGATGAAGAGGATCTATCCATACCACTGGTCCCTACTCTACGGATTGGTACCGAGGATTGAGAGGGGGGCCCTGCTCGAGTCGATCGCAGCCTCATTACTGAACGCCGTCTACTACTGGAGGGAAGGGGTAAGAGAGGTAGATTTCGTTGTATTGGACGGAGATTCTATCGCACCCATCGAGGTAAAGGCGAAGGACTCACTTAGAAGAGATGATCTGAGGAACCTAGCTTTCTTCATGGGTAGGTACGGGATTAGAAAGGGTTTTCTGATCTACATGGGTGATGACGGTGTGGAGGAGCTGGATGGGGGGATCGTGAGGCTGATCTCCCTACTGAGCCTCTGCATTTCAGGTAAATGGGTCCTCGGGATGAAGAGGGAGTGAATGTCCCTAAAAGTCTAAGGGAACTTCTATAATTAGAGATGCCGAGCGAGCAGGCCGAATAAACCCCCGTCAACCCTATACTTTTCACCAATGTGCTTCTACCCCATTCTAGGATCAAACAGTAAGAAGAAATTAGCAATCAGCTGAATCAGTGTCCCGTCGATCGGAATGATAATGGAGGCTGCTGCAGGGCCTCCTAAGGTATCCATTTACCCGCTTCCTCAACATATCTCATACGCTTAGAAGTGCACCGGCCTCCTCAAAGCCCTTCTCAGCACTTTATTGAAGGTTTTCCAAGAGAACTCCAGGGAAACAGCCCTGTCCTCCTTGAATTTCTTGAAGATTCTCTCTCGACCAAGATGCTGTCCACGAGCGCTCCTACAGGAGATCCGCTCGTCTAACAATATGGAGTGGATGACTTTGGCCACATTCTCTTGATCGGAACCCCCTGACTTCCTCATACAGGCCCTTGGAGAAGTGCTTGTACTTCTCACTCACGACGAGCTGGGATTTCTTGATCCCCCTCGAGAGATGCTGCCTTTTTCAGGACCTCCTTTCCCAAGACATCTATCACGCATCAAGAATGGGTGGGGGATCATATGTTGACCTCCAGCCCAGGTATCCTCACCCTCTCATATATCCAGTCGAAGATCCTCATCGATACCGTGATCCAGATGAAGTATATGGCGGAGGCGAACAGGTAGACCTCCAACGGTCTGAAGGTCTGGGCTGCGATGCTCTTGGATATGTTCGTGAGTTCCCTTATCCCCAACACTATCAAGGCTGATGTGCTGAGGCCGAGGGATATGTACTCGTTGGTCCACGGTGGTATAACTATCCTGAGAGCTTGGGGAAGGACCACGTGCCTCAGCGTCTGCCCGAAGGTCATTCCCAGTGACTTGGCGGCCATGAGCTGGTCCTTAAAAACGGCCTCTATGGCCCCCTTGAAGTAGCCCTTCTGATAGGCTCCGCTGTTCAGCATGAGCGTCACGGCGCCGGCTGTGAACGCATCCCAGTTGAGGCCGGTGAGGGCGGGTATGGAGAAGTAGAAGAATAAGAGCTGGACTATCAATGGACTACCTCTGAAGAACTCCCCATAGCCCGCAACGATAACCTTCATCAGCTTGGCCCCATAGCCATCCCCAAGGGCTGAAAGAAAGCCTAGA
>JARZZM010000059.1 GCA_030130125.1 Thermoproteota archaeon | reverse complement strand
GTTATCTCCCTCCTGAGAGATAAGTTATTGGAACAACTTGATCAGGGAGATAGGGTGCTTTCATATATCCTAATGCCTTCCGAAGAAGTAACGGTCGGATGGGAAGGAATCGATTGGCTCCGTTTGTTGGGAGACGCGTCGAGAAATGGAGTGGAGTTAGCGCTACTCAAGAGGATCGTTCGCTTGGACTCCCTTCCCCCTGAGATGGAGAAGATCGTAAGGATAGGGCTCCAAATATGCTATGAAATGATGGGTAGAATTAGAAGGACCATCCAGCTCCTCAAAGAAACTCTGAACGTCGATTTCATCATCTTCAAGACGTCTTCTGATGAAATAGGCGTACCTACTGATGTAGATGTGTTAGTTAAGCCCGAAGATTTTGATATGGTAAGAAAGTCCCTAAGAGATCTTGGAATGATCGAGAAGAGACATAGATTTCATAGCGCTAGGACTTTCCTTTCAGAGGAGCTAGTTCCCGTCGATCTCCATTACGAGATATCTTGGTCAGGTAATAGAGCCCTAGATTCTCTTGAAGTATGGCGAGATGCGGTAGAATCTAGGATCTTTGATGAGCCAGTTCTGATGCCCAGTCCTGAGAGAGAACTCTTGATCATCGCAGGCCACTCAGCTTTTCAACACCATTATGTTACCTTGGGGGATTTCCTCATCATGCTGAGATTATTGAGCAAAGTGAAACGCTTAGGGACCGTTAAACATCCAGCTGTCAGGAATATCCTCCGTTATGTGGTGGCTAAAGGTCTCTTAATGTGGGATATAGATCTCAGGGACAAGGTGGAGGGGTTGGAGTCAGCCCCCCCCTTGAGGATCGAATCCTTAGTGTCTCCCATCTATTTTCTACCACTTGATCTAATTCCTAGAAAAAAGCCTATCGAAATCCTAGATTGGATGTTAACTATTTACAGGAGATTGAGGTACGTTCTATTCAGATGGTTACCCTATAACGAGGACTGGCTGGTACCCTTTTTAAAAAGTAAAGTACGTGAAAGCGTGTGGACCATGCCTCGATCCTGTCGATAATTCATTCTACTCAGCCAGGTGGGGTGGCAAGGGTAGCTATTTCCGAGACCGAGATGTTGAGAAGGGAGGGCTTCAACGCGTCCATAGCCTCTATCGTTAGGAGCAGAGACGAATGGCCCTTATTCGAGGAAAGGGGAATCAAACCACTATATTTTTTTGGCGACGAAATCTTCGGAAGGATTTTCCATGGAATACTCCCATTCCAGCGGATGAACTTGTTAGACCGTTATAGGTATCTGATCCTCCATAATCTACCCTCCGCAATCATCATAAGGAGACATAAGGCCCTTACACGATCAATTAAGATACTCTACCTCCATGATCCCCATTCATACTCGCTTACAGGATCTATCCTAGGCTATATACTCTCTAGTAATAAGGCTCTAATGATGAGAGCAGAGAAGGATATACTCAAGCGGATTGATATGGTTCTTGTTAACAGCATATCCTCACTCAACAAATTAAAACAGATTCATTGCCGCGGTATCCTCTCGAAGGTCAGAGTTCTCTATCCCACTGTGAATGTCCCACTCGACAGGAGAGAGATTAGGACCGAGAGGGAGGGCTACATAATCATCTTGGGGAGGATTGACCATGAAGCATTCATAAATCTCGCTAAAATAGCAAGATTAGTCAAGTGGAAAATCGTAATAGCTGGCTATGGTAATAAAATGAATCCTAATTTTCGAAGAATACTGGAGCTCTATAGAGATCTAATCAAGAGAGGGAGGGAGGTAAGGGTAGTGCTCTCTCCCTCTGATAGAGAAGTCACTAATCTGCTGAAAAACGCTAACCTATTCGTTTACCCGGGACACGAGAACTTCAATATGAGTGCTATGGAGTCAATGTCCGTGGGGACCCCCGTATTAGTGGCAGACACATCGGGTGTATGCGAGTTGATGCCCTTCGACCTAAGAGAGAGCTTATGCCTTCCTAAACACAGCACTAGTATGTGGGTTGAGAGAATAAACGAGATAATGAGAGGTGATCCCCTTAGCTTGGGAATGAAGTGTTGGGAGGTAACTAGGCGATATAACCTGAGCAGCCATATGAATGAAATGCTGAGCATAATCAACCGCTTAGGTGATCGACATGCCTAGTAGGAAATTTAAGCTCGATTACAACGAAGAATATTATCGTGATATGAAAGCTTATCCAAAAAAGCACATGGCAAAGTTCATCTTACATAAATTAGGAGCGCTAAAATCGCCTGAAAGTGTTAAATGGTTGGACATCGGATGTGGGACAGGAAGCATGATCAAGGAGCTCTTAGATCTGGGAATAGATGCCTATGGAATAGAGATCTCGAGGGCGGCCATAGAGATGGCTCCAACCAAGGTTAAATCCCGTATAGTCGAGGCATCCATTCTAAAGATCCCTTTCATTGATTCTGAGTTTCATGTGGTCTCAGCAATAGATGTCGTTGAGCACGTGCATCCCAGAGATATATTTCAGGCTATATCTGAGATATGTAGGATAATGAGACCTAGTGGCTACCTCATACTAACAACGGCTAATCCTTGCAAGGCCAGCAGGTGGCTATATGATCTCACCCATATCAACGTTAGACCCTTAAGATTTTGGAAGGATCTGCTGGAGGACTCATGCTTCAAGGTTAAGTCGAAGTACATACCATCCGATATAGTTTCATACTTCAAATCGTTATCATCACTTAGCATCACCCCAATTCTAACCATCGGCGAGCCTATTAGATATCTTCTGGGCTGGTACTACCATCATGTAAAGGGGAGGCTTTATCTTCTTGCTGAGAAGATCGATGAATAGAGCACTTATAATGAATCTAGCCATAGCTGCTGTTCTAGCCATCCCTTCAGTAGTCTATTTTCTTAATCCTCTCATGTCTCATAAGATCTTAATTATGGGCGACAATAGGTATGCTCTCTCAGTTCACGAGCATCTTCAGCATCACTTGAATAAAATATTCATTCATGCCCCGAAGATACCCCTCCTCCTCTTCATAATGTTATTTAGTACTGTATTGGATGATGTATCATCAGAGATCCTATTTAATGTCGCAATTTTATATATTAGTTCCCTAATTATTTACTTCTCTAATAAATATTTTTTGGAAAAAGCCCTCCCTGGATTGAGGGAGTACAAATACGGCGTCTCATCAGCGCTAGGGGTTTTGTTCTTCATCTACAATCCTTGGACAACGAATAAGGTAGCTCATCACTATTGGCTCGTATTAGCTCTAGCATCGTCCTATATGCTCCTCTCTGAAATTGACAAGATACTTAAGTCCCCTTCCGGGCCTAGTTTCGGGAGCATCGCTAGACTATCGGTTCTTATAGCTCTCATATCAACGCAGGTCCAATCGCTGATCATATATGCTGGACTGATGCTGGGACTTTATCTCCTCATACAGGCGAAGTTTTCCGGAAGGGAAATAATCTCTTGGATCATTGACTGGAGAATTTTCTTAGGTTTTCTCACCGCGGTTTTGCTCGATAGCTGGTCACTCCTTCCACAGATCCTCACGGTATTTTACGGTGTTTCAGGTCCTACAGGGTTCCAGAGCTATGGTAAAGTTATAGAGAACGTTGAGCTCCTCTCTAGGAGAGCTTCCCTTACTAATGCATTCCGTTACTCAGGAAGCTGGCTTTGGGGCGAGCCAGCTAACCCAGACTACTCCATACTCTTCATGAGGATGGATCTATGGGAACCACTCAGTCTCTTAAGCCTGCTTGTCTTGGTTTTAAGCCTTGGAACGTACTTCTCTTTCGTTAGGAGGCACAGAGAGCAAACAAGCTATGCCGCTTATTTTTCCACTTTATGGGTTATAGGCACTGTCTTATCTACGGGAAGCAAGTATCCCCTCATAGGTGATCTGTATAAGGCCTTTTTCATGGAGTTCCCGCTGGGATGGGTAATAAGGGATCCTTACAAGAACACCGGTTTGAGTGTCATCGCTGCTAACTTCCTATACGCTCTGCTAGCGGGATCCCTGTCCCATAGCAGGGGGCATCTTGACCGAGGGGGAGGGAGAAGTAAGAGCCTAACAATATCCATATTCCTCCTTATGATAGCATCTATAGTCTTCCTCGGATGGCCTGCAATGACGGGAAATCTCAATGGCCATTTCGAGAGATACCTCCATCCCTTCCCCTCGGATCTAAACGATACATTGAATCTCGTGAAGGCGATGCCAGAGGCGAAAGACTACGAAATATTCTTTCTTCCTATGACTGGATATCATCTCACATATTCTGATATCCCCCAAATGAGCATAAGCTCCCTTAACTCTTTTAGGGAAATAGGAGAATCGAATGGGGGCTTTCTTAACCATCTATTCAATACAAGCGCGGCTGGTGATATTTCATCCATTCTAGAGGGACTTTCCGTTAGGTATCTGGTTTTAAGAAGCGATGCTCTAGAAGAAAATGGGAGGAAACTAGTAGAAAAATCAAAAGATTTTCTGAGACGTTCCCCCTTCTTCAATCCATTATCGGAGGAGGGAAATTTCTCCTTATACGAGATTAGAGGGGCAAGGCCTGTCATTTATGCCCTAAGCAAGATAGCCTACTCTACCTACCTTGATACATCGATGGGCTTAAAGCTGAATGGGTATACCGTCTATCCCTACTTCGAGGACATGGTGATCATCACTAATGGACCTCCCAAGCTCCCTAAGGTACTGCTCATCTATCCTAGATCGGATCATCATAGACCCAAGAACTTCTGGTCTACTGGAATGTTCGGTGGAGGCTGGCTCAATAACTTTTTCGTTTACATTGATAAGTTAGGTGTGAAAAGTTGGAGCTCTGATTACTCAGTTGTTTTCACTTGGACCCCCTACACACTGCTCACCGATGATCCGCAGGTTAGCGAGCAAGATATAGTCCATAGGATCGATTTCGAAAGACCGTTGAAGATAGAGGTCAAACACCCCGATATCCTGTCCATCCACCTCTCCCCCACTGCTAAGCACGGTAAATGGAGCCTACTGGTCACGGTTTCCCGCGGTAAAGGGATCCCTTGGAAGATAATTTCCACTGATTACCTCAGAGTAGAGCCGAACCGATGGTATCAAGTGAGAGCATGGGTCGAGGGAAGGGACGTAGTTGGTCTCCATGGCAAGATCTATTACTACGATGAGAACAAGAGCTATCTCGGTTTAGATTACCTCTTCCTCGGTAGATCAGGAACCTTCGATTGGAGGGAGTTCTCAGTAAACGTACTCACTCCTCAGAGAACTAGGTATGTGAAAGTCCAGTTCTGGATCAGACAGAATGAGAGCTCAAGCTCCTGTTATAGGATAGATGACATCAGAATCTACGACCTGAGGAGATTCACCGTGCCGAATATCCTGAGAGTCCCTTTGAGAGTAAGGGAGGATGGAAACTACATCCTCTTGGTAAAGGCATTTGTAAGCAAGGTGGGAGGCGCCCTCAGGATCTCCTTCAACGGAAGGACCTTCAATTTGAAAACGCAAGACGACACCAATAAGTTCAGATGGATCAAGATAGGAAGCTTTCAGCTGAGACCTGGGGATTATCTTATAGAAATGCAGGCTTTAGATGGGTTTAATGCGGTAAGTGAGATAGCTCTAGTCCCCATAACTATATACGAGACGTTAGGGAAGATACTATCTGATGCAGAAGAGAGTTCAATACTCCTTCCAATCGAGGCGGAGGGTTCCCTTCATTTCAATGGTGGACTGATCATGAATGACGGGAACGCTAGTAACGGCGAGTGTCTCCTGTTACTCCCAGGAGGAATGGCTTGGACAGACCTCAAAGTCCCCACAACTGGCGATTATATCCTCTCATTGGGCATTAGAGGAGCCTTCTCTGTGTGGATAGATGATATGCAATTCTTCCTCTCGTCCCAAAGCATCTCACCTAAGTACATAGGTCCTATTAAGCTAGAGGAAGGAAACCATACTTTAAAGGTCCTCTTCAAATCAACATACTACGAGAAGTCTTGGAACTTCAGGCGGAGAGAAGACCTCACTGCTTGGCTCGACAGGAACTTTAATAGACAGTTTGGAGCGAATATAAGCTACTCAGTGGATGAGAAGGGCAATCTGGTGGTTTCACTTCATGGTTCTACTTGGGGCTGGAAGACCCTGAAGTCTCCCTTAATACAGGTCAACAGATCTCTGATCTATAGATTCTCATTCAAGATAAGATCTATAAACGGATCGGCCATTCACCTCAAGATATCGGAGTACGGATCGGACGGTAAGATCGTTCGGATGTATTATAAGGGATGGATAGGAGATGGCTCTTTCGACTGGAAAGAGATCAAAGTTGAACACAAAGTGAGCGATTCTTCGGTTAGGTATTTAAGCTTAGAAATATGGTATGGTTTCATGACGCCATATCCCTTACCTAATGTCATGGAGTTGAAGGATTTTAGAGTAATTGGCTATAGGACCTCTTGCTTGGATGATATTTGGATCTACTCGACTGATGAAGGTAAGATGAAGAGAAGAGAGGACTTATTCCCCCCTCCCCTTAACATCACTTTCAGGAGGATATCTCCGATAGAGTGGAGGGTCAGGGTCAACTCAAGCGGGCCTTTTTTACTCATCCTAGCAAAGCAGTATGATCCACTTTGGACTGCGAGGGTATACTCTGACAGCTATACTAAGGAGGTCCCACCAATAATGGTGAATAACATGATAAATGGTTTCTGGATCGATGAAAGGGGGGATCTCAGGATAGATATCGTTTATAAGCCTTATGAGTGGTTTCTACTGGGATTGACTCTCTCCCTACTCACTCTATTAGCGAGTTTCCTCACCTTCCTGCTCAGATCACTCAGAAGACTAGGTATAACCTCTCCATTTATGTGACCCGCTAGAACGGATATAAACTCCATCAGCTTGAGGATAAGGACCCCCATAGCCAACCCTGGGTGAGAGTAGAACCTCCTATTTCTAAGGAATATTGAGACCCTTCTCAACGGGTTTAACTGATCATCCGCCGTGTACTCCCCATATCTATCCAAGTAAAGCGCTAGAGTCTTGCCATAGTAGTATTTCTTCTTGAGCCACCTTATTAGAGAGAAGTCCTCCTCATGGTGGTAAATAAAGCTGCCCACCCTGTAATCGACGTTATATCCTGCCATCCTCAGCTTGCTAGGGAGAGTGGCCTCCTCGAAAAATACCAGATCCTCATCGAAACCACCTACCATCAGGGCTAGATCACGCCTAAAGAACCTGGCTGACTCAATTTGAGTGCCTGAGTAGAATGATCTCTCGAAATTCCTGACGGTAACCCACCAAGAACTTCCTACAGACCTCTCTGGTATAATAGCTCCCCCAAAGTTGGGAGAGGACTGGGCTACCTCCACGCATTCTTCTATTAAAGTGGGGCTGAGCTCCATGTCCGAGTCTATAAAAATTATGTACTCACCTCTCGCCCTCCTTAGCCCTATATTCTTAGCAGCAGACCTCTCTGAGGATGCTTTAATTACAATAGCCCCGTACTTCTCGGCTATCTTAATGGTTCCATCCTCGCTAAAGTTGTCAACGACTATTATTTCTAGATTTGGGTAAGTCTGATTTAGGACAGACTTCAAGCATACGTCTAGGGTCCTACTGGAGTTCTTAGTTGGTATAACCACTGAAACTAAAGGTTTCAGTTGGGTTTCAGATGGCAGAAGGATTCCCTCCGATATTACCCATCTTCGGAAGAATTATATTTTTATCTGATTTAATCCTATCTAGCAAGATATGCTCGCTAGACACCTCGTTATCTTTTTCATTGCTATTATCACCCCCCTGCCCCTAACTCTCGTAGAATGTCTCCCCCCTAAGCTTGAGGTAGTACCCCAGAACCTCTCATTTGAGACAGCTAATGGAGTGCTGGTCGTCAGGCTAATGAATGGAACTAGTGGCAGTTTAATCATCTACGGAGATTGGATCGGGGAAGCACATCCATACCTAAGGGTAGCTGGTGTTGAAATCGACGCATTATATGGTGTAGCGAAGACAAATGAGGGTAGAGTCCTAGTTATCATAGCGAGTGGAAACTTCACATGGACCGAATTAAATCTCTCTGGATTAATTAAAGTTAAATCCATTGAGTTCGCCATTTTTGGTGACCCAAGGAAGTCAGTCCTCTATATAGACATCAACGATAATATGGAAAGAATGCCCTCAAATCTAGAGATAGTAGGAAATATATTAAGGGATAGTAATTATCCAGAGGAAATTAATTTGATTAGCACAGAGAATTGTATTATAGTCAAAAAAGGCAGGTGGACACTCCCTCAAACTATTTTAATTCTCCTGATCTCGGCGATAATCGGATTAATCACTCTTACCTCGATAAATACGATTCGCAGAATGATGGAAAAGTCCAAACCCTTCATAGTGGCCGCATTGCTCTCTTATCTAGTTATCTTCTCGCAATTCGGACTGTCATCCCTCAGAGAGATAAGCGCACTTATCTTCTTGCTGTCTTTTATAATTCTTCTACTTCTCCTAATCAGTTCATCATGGTACTATCACTAAATTACGAGGATCCAAATACATCTTGGCTTTAGCAGACCAATATTGCAAATCAACGTAAGAGGATAAAAAAATGTAGATAAAATAGGCAAATCATCATATGATATTGTGCTCTCAAGGAGGCTCTGTATGGAAATTTAAATGTTAATGGAGGATTTAGCTAGATGGGAGCCATGGTGAAGGGATCAAGCTCCGGGTTCATTGAAATCTCTGTAATAATCCCGGCTTATAACGAGGAGTTCTCTATCAAAAATACGATCGAAAAGCTTGCGGCGATATTGAGTGATATAACTAACGATTGGGAGATTATAGTAGTTGATGACGGCAGCGACGATCACACATGGGGGGTAGTACTGGCCCTGCAACGTGTCCTTCCACAGTTGATTGCTGTAAGATTAACCTCTAACATGGGAAAGGGGTATGCCTTAAGAAGGGGATTCATGGAATCCCGTGGCAAGATAATAATGTTCTTAGACGCTGATGGGGATATAGATCCATCAATGATCCCATTATACCTCAGAGTTCTTTCGGAAAGTAGAGCAGATGTTGTCATAGGTTCTAAGAGACATGCAGATTCCGTTGTCACCTATCCCTCACGTATCAGATATTTGGCTAGCCGAGTATTCTCCGCACTAGCTAGGATCTTTTTGGGGATTCCTTATAGCGATACCCAAACTGGAATGAAGATATTTAAGAAATATGTGCTAAATGACATACTCCCCTTAGTAACTGATGCAGGTTTCGTGAGCGATTCTGAGATGCTCGCTATAGCTCACAAGGCGGGATTCAGGGTGATAGAGGTCCCTGTTATAGTGAACTACTCCAGCAAAAGCACTGTGACTCTGACGACTATCTTATCTATGCTCATATCTTTGATCAAGCTATCCATATCCCTCCGCACTAGGAGAATAACGCGTTCGATTGTCCAGAGGGAGGTGGTCTCCCGATCGGGAGAATCGGATCAGGAGTTGTTAGAGTACTCTGGTTTAATTGGAGAGATTTAAGGAACCCGGAGTCGGGAGGAGCTGAGATTTATACCCATAACATAGCTAAGAGGCTCGTTAGACGAGGGATCGAGGTGACTCTCTTTACATCCAATTTCAGCGGAGGTTCTGAGCTGGAGAGGATAGATGGAGTTGAGATCATTAGGCGTGGCAAGGGGCTCTCTGTGTTCAAAGAGGCTAAAAAGTTCTGTGAAAGACATCACGGGGAGTACGACGTTATAGTAGATGAGATAAACACTAGGCCCTTCATGGTGGTTAAAAGGGTAGGGGAGAGTAGAACGCTGGCCCTTATACACCAACTGGCTAGGGAATTCTGGTTTTATGAAACCCCCCTACCTCTGGCAGTCATAGGCTATGCCTTCCTAGAGAGGTGGTGGTTGAGGAGATACAGGGGAGTCACAACGATCACAGTATCAAGATCCACCGAGGAAGACCTAAGGAATCTGGGATTCAGGGATATCAGAATCGTACTTAATGGAGTAAACGTCGATCCCCTAGATAGCGTCCCAAAGAAGAGCGATTTTCCTACTGTGATTTATGTGGGTAGGATGAAGAGGGCGAAAAAACCAGAAGACGCTATCAAGGCCTTTCTAATAGTAAGAAGGAGATTAAAAGACATTCGTCTATGGATGGTGGGCGAAGGATACTTGAGGAGGGATTTAGAGAGGAGATATGGAAGAATCGTGAAATTCTTCGGCTATCTTCCCTCTAGAGAGAAGGATCTCTTGGTGAGGAGATCTTGGGTCATCTTGGTTCCAGGTGTCAGGGAGGGATGGGGACAGGTTATCACGGATGCCAACGCTCTCGGGACACCAGCCATCGGGTACGATATCAAGGGCCTGAGGGACTCAATCAAGCATGGATATAATGGTTTTCTAGTTTCGCCTAAACCGGAGGCCATGGCGAGGGTGCTAGAGAGAGTCCTCGTAGACGAGGAGTTAAGAGAAGAACTGAGTAGAAATGCCCTCTCTTGGGCGAGGCAATTCAATTGGGATAGGAGCGCTTTAGAGTTCGAGAGTATTGTGCGGGAAATAGCTGAGAGGAAGCAGTAGTCACTCTATTCTCCAACATGAGGGATTTCCCAAGCGCTTCTAACTAATAAATCAAAAACTACAGCCACGGCTGAGTTAGCAAACTCACTTAACTTAGCTCATTCTCAACCAGAACTCGCCATCAGAATTAGCAGCTCATGTCATGACAAGTTTCCTGACCTCAGATAACCTAAAGAGACCCTTATATCAGCGATAATAGAATCTCGGATCTTAAAATCCATAAACCCATCTATCCCCGAGGACCCTCGTGAAAAGTAATTCCCCCCCTTAGTAATTTGAAATCAGCCAGCTCAAGGATCTCCTCCCCATAGACATGTCCGTACCCTCCATCTGCTTTTTTAATTCCCTCACCCAATCACCGCTAATAGGGCGGTGCGCGAGTTGGTACTCGCCCCAAGGGACCTCATGAGGAATGCATTAGGTCAAGAAGGGCTGAGGCTGGTAACGGCCGGTAACATGGCAGTTGTGGTCTTGGGAGCCCTTACATGGCTGATACTAGCTAAGCTCCTTTCTGTTAACGAGTACGGTAGAGCGAATTTCTTCCTCTCTCTGGGAGTTCTCGTAGCTAGCTTCACTGGCTTAGGTCTCCCTACTACTATCCAGACCTTCCTGCCTAAGGGAGAGGATGAGCTGGTTCCACCCGCTGTTGTTCTAGTGATGATCACATCGCTCGCCGCTGGCATTCCCTTAGCGATTTTCCATCCATCCCTCCCGCTGATAGTGCTATCCAACTCCCTATTCGGTTTAGTTCTCAAGGAGAGGCTCGGCAGGAGGAAATACATGAGCTTCGCCATCCTCCAAGGGGTTAGTCGTCTATCGATTCTGGTAATAGTGCTAGCTCTAGTCCCCGTCTGGGGAATCGACGCGGTTCTTTATGGGTTCTCTATTGTGTACCTGCTGTTATCTCTTCGGATCTGTTCGGAAGTCAGGGGATTCAGGAACCTTGGGGCGCTCAGGAGGCATATGGGCTTCTCCCTAATGTCGCTACTCACCGGGGCTGTGGCCACCATGGGGGCGAGATTGGACAAAGTGCTCGTGGGCGCCCTCTATGGTGAGACCACACTGGGATACTATCAGCTGGCTTTCCAATTCTACTCTGCCATGCTAGTGATACCTTCCAGCTTGGGGAGCTATCTCCTGCCAGAGAAATCGTCGGGTAGGAGGACAAAGCTAGTAGAGCTCATGGGGCTGGGTCTCTCTGCCCTCACCGCAACCGCTGGCTTCTTCATCATCCCTGTCGTTATTGAGAAACTGTTCCCGAGGTTCTATCCCGTGAGCTCAGAGGTAGCTCAGATAGCAGCTTTAGCTATAATATTCGACGCTGCCTTCGTAATATGGTCAGCTGGGAAGTATAGTGAGGAGGATCCGAAGGCTGTGCTGCTGGTGAATTCGCTTTCCCTTTCCGTATTCGTGATCTTAATACTCTACCTTGGCTCCTCCATGGGTGTAGTGGGCCTGGCCATTGCTCTCCTCACCTACAGGGCTGTGGCCTCCCTGCTGGGGTTTATAGAGGGTAGGGTCAGCGGTCGGATCAACGCTCAGCATACCTAGAACCCGCCGTTGTGACTCTGCCAGCCGTCATACCTCCATCAACTACCAAGACCTGCCCGGTCACGTACTTAGCTTTGGGGGAAGCTAGAAAGAGTATAGCCTCCGCCACCTCTTCCGGCGTGGCTATCCTCCCCATGGGTACTAGGGAAGCGAATTCCCTCATCCTCTCCTCGCTTCCCGCTATTCCCCTCAGCATGGGCGTATCTGTCAGGCCTGGAGCCACTACATTTACCCTTATACCCCTTTCAGCTAGTTCAAGGGCTAAAGCCTTGGAGAAAGCGATAACAGCGGCCTTCGCTGAGCAGTAAGCCGTTCCTCTGGGGTAGGGGCTGACCCCTGCGGTGGAGCTCACATTCACTATGGCCTCACCCATGTGGGGCAATGAGAACTTGGTCATGAGGAACGTCCCCCTCAAGTTCACGGCTATGGTCCTGTCCCATTCTTTCACTCTCATCTCACTTAACGGGGCTCCAGTGAAGACGCCTGCCGCATTGACCAGTACGTCGATCCTGCCGTACTTGGATACCACCTCCCTAACGACTCTCTCAGCGTCTTCCTCCTTGGACACATCTCCCCTGTGGAAGGAGATCTCCCCCAAGTTCTTGAGCCTTTCTAGAGCCCCCCTACCTCTCTCCTCGTTTCTCCCCATGATCGCTACTCTGGCGCCCTCCTTGAGGAAGAGTTCAGCGGTAGAGAGACCTATCCCAGATGTGCCGCCAGTTACGAGGGCCACCTTATCCTCCAGCAGCATAAGTTGAGGGGAGGGGAGAGGAGAAAAACTTTCAGAGCTGATTCTTCAACCTGTTAAGGGCCTCCTCAACAGTTATACCGCTCATCCCCACGTGCCTTACCCCCATCTCCTCCAGCGCGGTCATGGCATTCGGTCCGAAGGAGCCAGCCACTGCCACGTTCACCCTCTCGTTTATCAGCTTCTGCACGGCCTTTATCCCCGCGCCGCTCCGCGCCTCGGATCCGGGGTTCACCTCGACCCTGTAGCTCTTCACCTCCCCTCCCTCGTAATCCACTATAACGAAGTAGCGGGCTCTACCGAACCTGCTACTCACCACAGAATTCAGGCCGTTGTTCTCCTCTGTAGCGAACGCTATCCTCATCGAATCACCTCCCGTCAGAAGCCTTCCGGCTTTATAATGATGGGCCTATATGGCTCGGGCTTCTTGGGCCTGAACCTCATGAACCAGGAGGACCACTCGTCCAAGATGGCCTCCACCCTCCTAGCAACGTCAAGCAAGGCCTTGGAGGCCGGGCTATCGGGGAACGCTTCGGTGACCGGGACCATCATGGCCATGCTTTTCGGTATGCTGTCGTCGAAGGGTATCTTGCCCAACATATCGAGGTTGTTCTCCCTCGCGTAGGCCTCTATCTCCGCCGCTAGATCGGGGTTCATGTCCCACTTGTTTATCACCACCGCAGCGGGTTGCATGAAGTGCTTTGTGAGCTTGTGGACCCTCTTCAGGGCGTTGAAGCTCGCCGGGGTAGGTTCCGCCACGAGAATGGCCATGTTGGCCCCTGCGAGGCTGGACACGACTTGACACCCGATGCCCGCTGCGGAGTCAACCACTATTACAGTATCATCGTCGGCCATCTCCTTGGCCTTCGTCTTCTCCTCTGTGACGAGCTTGCCTGAGTTTGGCCTCCCGGGATCCAGCCTCGCCGATATTAAAGGAAACCCGTACCTTGTTCGGGTCATTCTCAGCATCCCGGAGAGCGTCTCCTCCCTAACTATCGCCCCTTTAACGGGACAGACGAGGGAGCAGGTCTCACATCCCTCACAAATTACAGGATTCACCATGTAGTTTCCCTCCTCGTCCACGTATATGGCCTTGTAAGGACAGACGGCCCTGCACTCGCCGCATTTTATGCACTTCTCCGTCACTATCCTCGCCACCATGGACTCGCTATATGGTTGCTCCCACTCCCACTCCTCGCCCAAACCGAGTATTAGGTGCATGTTCGGGGCATCGGCGTCGGCATCCACCGCTATCACCTTCCTCCTCCTCGCCAGCGTGATCGCTATCGTGGCCGACACCGTTGACTTACCCACCCCTCCCTTACCACTGGCTATGGCCATCTCCAACATTCAGATCACCCCCTCGATCATAGACGCCAGCTCCCTGAACACCTGAGCTTCCTCCGAGTCGGGATGAAGGAGGACTATGGGCTCTCCCCTGACATAGGACTCGACTATTCTCTTAGAATACGGTATTCTAGCCACTATCTCCGACCCGTAGCGCCTCACCACCTCCTCGTGCCTCTCCTCCGATCCCAAGCCAGACCTGTTCATCACTACCCACGTCTCTATTCCCATCTTCTGGGTCAACCTGAGTATCAGCTCCAAGTCGTGAAGTCCAAGGGGAGTGGGCTCCGTCACTGCTATAACCAAGCGAGAGCCGTCCATGGCCGTGGCTACCGAGTTGCTCGTGCCAGCCGATGTATCCACCATGTAGAGGTCCGCGGGCAAGGAGAAGGCCCTCTCCCTCGCAGCTAGAACGGCGGGAGGCGTGTGCTCCTCTCCCTCCCTGAGCACCCCCGTCACCAAGTCGAACTTGCTTCCTCTCTCCACCACCGTGTGGTAGGTGTACCCGATGGTCCTCTCGCCCTCGACTATCGCCCTCGTGGGGCAGACGAAATAGCAGGCCCTGCATCCGCTGCACAACCTAGGAATTACGTAGGGGAGGCCATCGGGGCTTATCAGCATGGCTCCGGTGTCGCAAACGCGTCCGCACTCGCCGCATTTTATGCAATCATCGTACCTTATGAAGGGGAGCATTATGTTCACCGGCCTCTCCCCCTCCAAGCTCACCCCCAGCAGGATGTGGTCGTTGGGGTCCTCCACGTCCAAGTCGGCCATCACCAGCTTCCTTCCCTCGGCCAGCAGTATGGCCAAGTTGACGGCGACCGTCGACTTCCCCGTGCCTCCCTTACCGCCTGACACAGAGACGATCATGGTGATCCCTCCCTGTACCTCGGATCGGAGAGCACGCGCCTGTTGAGCTCCCTATCATCTAGGTCCTTGACCTCGGATATGACCTCCTCAAGTATCTCCCTGTCCTCCTCCGATATCTCAGGCTCGCTGCATGTGTACTCTAGGCACTTCCTCTCCTCTCTCTTGATCACGCACCCCTCATCCTGTAGCTCTTCCATTATGCCCGTGAGCTCCTCCACGTAGAACCCGAACTCCTCCTTCACGTAGGTTAGATTAGTGAGCCTCTTGTTCCTCCTCTCCATTGAAAGCCAGTCGGCCAGTAAGAGTATTCTGGAGATCCTGAAGGGGTGAACGCAGCCGAGCCGGCTCATCACGTAAGCCACATATTCCCGGTTCCTACCCAACCTGACCACCCCTCTGTCTCTTCAACCACTCTCCGACGAAATCGTAACCGTAAATCTCCTCTAGCTTCTTCCTACCCTCCTCATTGACCTTGTCGGGCGTCCAGAAGGGCTCCCATACTAGGTTGACCTTCACCTCCCTGTCGGGCAGTCTCTCCATGATCGCCGCCTCCGCCATGTTCAGCACCATCTCAGCGACGGGACAGCCGGGAGAGGTGAGGGTCATGTCCACCGTCACGTTACCCTCATCGTCAACCTCTACCCGATAAACCAGCCCTAAGTCGTAGACGTTAACCGGTATTTCGGGGTCATAAACCGTTTTGAGAGCCTCTATGACCCTTCTCCTGATTTCCTCCTTCTCCTCGCCGGAGAGCCCCGTCCCCATCACCTTAGTTATATCTAAAAAAGTTAAATTTCTTAAAGTTTAGGAGGGCTCAGCAGCTCCCTCAAGGAGATGAGCTTTACACCACTCTCGGGCCTTCCCTCGAATCTCCTGGCTACTATCACGTAAAGGTCCGCTCTGATTCCCACTATCGAGGTCAGCCTTCTCATCCTTCGGACCTCATTCCTCACCTTGGCCGTTCCCCACTTGCACTCAACCATCACGGTTTTCGCGCCCCTCATAATCAGATCCAGATCCCCCTCTCCGCCCCACCACTTCCCAACCCTCCTGGCGCTGAATCGGCGTGGGAGCACCTCTCTGCATATCTCTTCCATCGTGAGACCCATGAAGTTGTCGTAATCGGCCTCGACCTCCCTCCTCAGCTCGCTTCCGAGGCCGGATTCTATCATCCACTTGTTGGGCTGGATGTACCTGAAGTAGAACCTCATGTAGGGGTCCCTTATCCTGTACCTCTTCCTCCTACTCTTGGGGCCTGAGCCGTAGGGCCTCTCCCCCGCCACCACATCCAACCTCTCCAAGACGCTGAGGTACTTGGACACGAGCCCCCTGTCCAGTCCCGTCAGGTTGCACACTTCCCCCAGTCTAGTAGCACCCCTAGCCAGAGCCTCCAAGATGCTCTTGTAGTTCGAAGGGTCCCTCAGCTCCCCCCTTAGCAGGAAGTCAGCTTCCTCGTACAGGAACCCTCCCTTGCTCAGGGCTAGCCTCTCCACATTATCCCAGAAGGGGAGGTTGGGATCGAACAGGTTGAGGTAGTGGGGGACCCCACCGGTCACCCCATAGGTCCTCGCCAGATCTTCCTCCTTATAGGGAAGGAATTCCCCTAGGTATTCAGGGCTGATTGGTCCCAGCTTCCATTGACCCGTTCTCCTGCCGTAAAGGGGAGACTTGGAGCTGAGGACCTCGTCCTCCATCACGGAGACGGATGAACCCGTGAGTATGAGCATCACATCTTCCCTAGAGAGGTAGAGGTCCCACACCCTCTGGAGTATGGAGGGAAATGCCGGATTTACCCTCACCAAGTTCGGGAATTCGTCTATGGCTATTATGAGCCTCCTTTCACCCCCCCACCTGTCCAAGAGGGCGACGAACAGGTCCTCCCAGTCCCTGAATTCTGCTCTCCTGAAGGTCTCGTCCTGCAGCAGGACCTCGGCGGACCTCTTGAACCTCTTCAGCTGGGAAAGTCCCGACTCCAAGTCAGCCAAGTAGTAGATGTGGGGCTTGTCCCTCAGGAACCTCAGGACCAGCTCGGTCTTTCCTATCCTCCTCCTTCCGTAGATAACCAACAGCTGGGGTACTGGGGATCTGTAGGCCCTTTCAAGGAACTCCAGCTCCTTCTCCCTGTTTACGAACCTAGCGATCATAATTATACTCTAAAGTATACTACTTTAAAGTTTACTAGCTCAGAGCCATGATACCTCGACCTTGGGCATGAGTGACTCCACTTCCTCCCGAGCTACTGGGACGGGCCCCCTTCTCCTTGTCGAGGCGGCAGCCGCCGCCACGGAGAACCTGGCAGCATCCTCCAAGGAATAGCCTCTCCACAGCGCTATCCCCAACGCGGCGGTGAAGACATCCCCGGCACCGACGTCGTCTAGGGACTCTACCTCCGGAGCCCTAGCCATCACGAACCCCTCAGGCGATGATATCACTGCCCCCCTCCTCCCCAAGGTGACCGAGGACATCCAGAACATCGAGGAGAGGCGCTCCGCCGCGTTCATTGGATTATCCTCTCCCGTGATGGCCCTCGCCTCTTGGAGGTTAGCGTGCACCACCAGATCGAGGCCCTCGAACTCCCCAGCTAGCGTGCCATCGAGCCCAAAACCGTCATCGAATGTCCTTATCACGCCCTGCAGGTCCAGCAATACTAGGGATCCCGAGTTGATCGCCGCGTATGCCACTTCCCTGCTCACCTCCCTAGCCACCGGAGCCAGATGGATAACGCCCGCCTCGACTCCCTCCAGATCTGAGGGGGCGATTGGGTCGCACCTGTACGCGAGCCCTGAGACCTCGCTGCTCTCCTTTAGCCTGATGACGAACCTCGTCGTCCTCTCGCATGACCTCCTCACGCCACTCAGGTCCACTCCCGCCTCCCTGAGGGGACGGAGCAGCTCGTCGGTCAGGTCGGTACCGACCCTAGAAACAACCTTGGCTACAAGTCCCAAGCCAGCGGCGAAGGCTGATCCGTAGGAAACACCTCCACCTAGTCTAACGAGCCCGTCTAGCTCGTCCACGGTGATGTGACCTACAGCTACGTAGTCCATCGGAATCTGGCGAGGGTGGAGCTAATTACTGTTACTCTGCGACGAGAGCCGAATCACACTTTTAGGGATGACCCTCGACTCCCCGATGTGAAAAACCTCCTGCTCCACGGGGATGTGTACGCTGCCCTGAAGAAGGTTCCTCCGGAATCCGTGAAACTGGCCGTGACGTCCCCGCCATACTGGAAACAGCGGGACTACGGTTTCGAGGGACAGATAGGTCAGGAGAGGACCCCCGAGGATTACATAGGGAGATTGGTCGCGATATTCGATCTGTTGAGGGATAAACTTACTCCCGACGGGGTGTTCTTCCTCAACGTTGGGGACAAGTACCTCCCGAAGTACGGTAAATCCCACCTCCTCCAGATACCCTACAGGCTGGCTGGGGAGATGGTAAGGAGGGGGTGGTACCTCCAAGACATCATCATCTGGTACAAGATCAACCACATGCCTTCCCCAGCCAGGGACAGGTTCACGAACACCTACGAGCCCGTGCTCGTGCTCTCCAAGTCTGGGAACAGCGCGTACAGGGGTGGCAGCTCGGTGATCAAGGTCAGGCTGGAGCAGACGCCTTGGAAGCATACGGCCATCTTCCCTGGAGGATTGGTGAGGGAGCTGATCAGGAGGGTGAGGTTGGGGGAAGGTGACGTTGTCCTAGACCCTTTCGCCGGTACCGGGACTGTAGCTGCCGTTCTAGAGGGAATGGGTATAGAAGCCAAGTGGATCATGATAGAGAGGGGAGAGGAGTTCGTCGAGATCATCAGGCATAGGGTAGGGGAAAGGAACTTCGAGGAGGTGCGAGTTGGCGAGGAGAGCTACCGATGGGAGCCCGCTGGAAACGTGGACCTCCCGGCTGTGGATCCAGTGGTGCTGAGGAGCGATCCTAGAGGAGAGATTCACGTAGCCTCCAACAGCTCCGATTTCGCCTCAGTACTCAGGGGCATGACCACCGAGGAGTTCCTGTCTAGCCACAGGGAGGACGCTCTCTTCCTCCTAGGGATTAGGAAGTGGGAATTGGGAGATCTCTGCCTTCCATCTGCGATGCTAAAGTACGGGTACGTCCTCCGGAACATGGTAGTCGTCTCTCAAGGTGGGAAGTGGTTTCCAATCTTCGTGATGGCTAGGGACACCAAGAGGATCAGCTACAGGTTCAACTTGGATGCCCTTAGAGCCCCTCCCAAGACCGAGGAGAGGTACAGGGCGGACCCCATAGGGATGGAGGTCAGTGATTCGGTATCCAAGGTCAGGAGGAGGGGAACCATTGCTAAGGTGTTGAGCAGATACGAGGACGGTTTCGTCAGGGAGGTTGAGGTCGAGTGGTCGGACGGATCCCTCACGAAGGAGTTCGTCCTGCACCCCAGATCCGAGGCTAGGGTTGAGCTGAGGTGTCCTCTGTGCGGCGCACCCTTGGAGTTCGACCCTCTCAACGGCAGGTGTCCCAACTGCGGCTCCCAGCTATGGACGAGCGTAGAAACGTTGCCTGAGCTAGAGGTTGAGGTGACCCCTCCAACATCTCCAGTCAGGCTGGTCAGGGGGGCGAACGGATCCGTGAACAGCAAGTTCTCCGGGCTGGAGAGGATCAACTGGGGAGCATCTCCCGGGGCAAGAAAGATCGTCATAGGCGACTATTTCGTTAGGGGGAGGCTCTTCAAGGTGGATCAGCCGATAGCAGCCCTATACCTGAACGTCCTGAGGAGGGAGAGAGGGCTGAGGGTTAGGGATGTGGTGGATGCCTTCTCCTCCTCCTACAGGCACACCGTCGGCCACTGGTTCAGGAGGGACTTCGGGGGATCTCTACCCCTCATGGAGGATCTGGAAGCTCTGAGGAGGCTGCTCGGTCCCCACGAGATATTCGACGTGCTGGGGAGAACCTGTCTCAGGTACTCGACCGTGAGACCCCATCCCAAGGGGAGGAATCCCGGTGACTACTTGGAGATGAGTGAGGGGGAGGCTGTAGAGTATTTGGGAAGGCTCTTCAGGTAGCTTCGCATCACACCTCCCTACCCGTTCTCCTCCTCAGCTCCTCGTACCATTCAGGGTAACTGGGCCTTTCCACCAGTCTTGAGATCGTATAAGGCTTTATGTCAAGTACAGGTGTTCCATCGAAGGCATCCAGCCCCGAGACTAGGAGCCTGTGACCCTCAATACCCTCTAACCTCACCACGTGAAGGCCTATGGGATTGGGCCTGTGGGGGGAATCGGACGCGAACACCCCGACCTCCGGCAGCTCTTCTAGGGATAGTCCGAATCTCATCAGCCTCCTTGGCCTGACCACGAGCACCTTCCTCTGCTCCTCCGAGACCCTGTGTAAGCAGGTGATGAGTATCAAGTGGGAGAATCCCTCCACACCTTTGAGGCCCTCAGAGAACTCGGAGAAAACCTCAACATACCCTCTAACCCCCTCATAGCTGGACTTGACCTCCTCTTCGCTGGCGTCGGTCCTGATGACGCCTATAGGCCTGAAGCGGCAGGGATCGGACATGGAGCCATCCTCCGATGGTACGGAGTACAGCAGGATTTTACCCTATCTGGTGTCATACATTTTTAGGAGTAAGGTCCACCCTCTAGAGGTGGTCGATTTGGCGGACATCAACCCCTCCGATCTTGTCGATTACATGGATGTCAACTCGGAGAAGGCCAAGTTCTGGAGCCTCCGCCACTTGGAGGAGGAGGGGCTGGTCGAGGTCAGCAGGCTCCCGTACAGCATAAGGATACTGCTGGAGAACGTCCTGAGGAATTACGATGGGCATGTGGTCAGGGGGGAGGATGTCGAGAAGGTCGCCCTGTGGGAGGAGAAGCAGGGCAAGACCGAAATCCCGTTCATGCCCGCCAGGATAGTCATGCAGGACTTCACCGGGGTGCCGGCTGTCGTCGACCTCGCAGCCATGAGAGATGCAATGAGGGAGCTGGGAGGGGATCCCAAGAAGGTCAATCCCCTGATACCGGCCGACTTGATAATCGATCACAGTGTGCAGGTGGACTTCTTCGGGACCCTATACGCCCTAGCCAGGAACATGGAGCTTGAGTTCGAGAGGAATAAGGAGAGGTACAACCTGCTGAAGTGGGCCCAGAAGGCCTTCTCGAACTTCAGGGTCGTGCCCCCTGGGAGGGGGATAATTCATCAAGTGAACCTCGAGTACCTAGCTAAGGTCGTTCACCTCAGGGAGTTCGAGGGCAAGCCCACCCTCTACCCAGACTCCGTCTTGGGAACTGACAGCCATACAACCATGATCAATGGATTAGGCGTCATGGGGTGGGGGGTCGGTGGCATAGAGGCCGAGGCGGCGATGCTTGGGCAGCCCTATTACATGGTCCTCCCCGAGGTAATAGGGGTCAAGCTGGTAGGGGAGCTGCCGGAAGGGGCGACTCCAACGGATCTGGTCCTCACGATCACCGAGATCCTCAGGAAGAAGGGTGTGGTGGGCAAGTTCGTGGAGTACTTCGGTCCTGGAGTTGAGAAGCTCAGTATCCCCGACAGGGCGACCATAGCGAACATGAGCCCAGAGTACGGGGCCACGATGGGGTTCTTCCCGGTCGACGAGGCCACACTCGACTTCCTCCTGCGTACCGGGAGGGATCCCTCGCACGTGGAACTGGTGGAGAGATACACAAAGGTGAATATGTTGTTCAGGGAGCCCGGAGCTCCCGAGCCCGTGTACAGCGATGTAGTTGAGGTGGATATGAGTCAGGTTGAGCCGAGTATATCGGGACCGAGCCATCCGGAGGACAGGATACCGCTCAAGGAGGCGAAGGAGAGGTTCCTGAAGATACTGAAAGCGTACTTAGAGGCCTTGGGTTATCATGTAGAGACGGAGGAACATGCCGCCTACGCCTCGGAGGGAGGACCCAGTCCATCAGGCGAATCAGCAGCAGAGGGAGTACCCATCACCTTGGAGGGGGAAGAGGTCCTCCTGAAGCACGGGAGCGTCATCATCGCGGCGATAACCAGCTGCACCAACACCAGCAACCCCACCGTGATGCTCGGCGCCGGCCTGCTCGCGAAGAAGGCGGTGGAGAGGGGGCTGAGGACCAAGCCATGGGTGAAGACCAGCTTGGCGCCTGGTAGCAGGGTGGTAACCGACTACCTCAGGCAGACGGGCCTGCTCCCCTACCTAGAGGCCCTGAGGTTCCACGTCGTGGGTTACGGATGCACCACCTGCATAGGGAACAGCGGTCCCCTCCGCCCCGAGGTGGAGAGAGCCGTAAGGGAACACGACCTGTACGCCGTCTCAGTGCTTAGTGGGAACAGGAACTTCAGCGGGAGGATCCACCCACTCTCGAGGGGTAACTTCCTGGCGAGCCCGCCCCTCGTAGTCGCTTACGCCATAGCTGGCAGGATGGACGTGGACCTCACTAGGGAGCCCCTAGCCTACGACCCCAACGGACAGCCGGTCTACCTCAAAGACATATGGCCCACTCAGGAGGAACTGAAGGACGCCGTGGAGCGCGCCTTAGATCCTGAACTCTTCAGGGAGAAGTACAGGGATGTCTTCAAGGGGGACGAGAGGTGGGAGTCCCTCCAAGCCCCCAGCGGTGACCTCTATTCTTGGGATCCGAGGAGCACCTACATAAAGAAGCCCCCGTTCTTCGAGGGAATGGGCTTGGAGCCCCCTGAGCCGAAAGACTTAAGGGGAGCTAGAGTTCTGGCCCTGTTCGGTGACAGGGTTACCACGGACCACATAAGCCCTGCTGGCGCAATACCAGTCGAGAGCCCCGCTGGTAAGTACCTGATCGAGCATGGAGTTAAGCCGGAGGAGTTCAACACATTCGGCAGCAGGAGGGGCAATCACGAGGTCATGAACCGTGGGTGCTTCAGCAATGTCAGGATAAGGAACCTGCTGGTGGAAGAGGAAGGGGGAAAGACCGTCTACTGGCCCACGGGAGAGAAGATGTGGATATACGATGCGGCCATGAAGTACGGGGAGCAGGGCACGCCCCTCATAGTCATAGCGGGGAAGCAGTATGGAACAGGGAGCAGCAGGGACTGGGCGGCCAAGTGCACCGCCCTGCTCGGGGTGAAGGCGGTCATAGCCGAGAGCTTCGAGAGGATCCACAGGAGCAACTTGGTGGGGATGGGCGTTCTGCCGCTCCAGTTCATGGAGGGCGAGAGCTGGCGCAGCCTCGGGTTGAAAGGAGACGAGGTCTACGACATACTGGGGATAGAGGAGGGGCTGGAGCCCGGGAAGGTGCTGACCGTGAGGGCCACCAAGCCGGATGGAAGCGTGGTGGAGTTCAAGGTGAGGGCGAGGCTCGACACCCATGTGGAGGTGGAATACTACAAGCATGGCGGCATACTGCAGTACGTCCTGAGGAGGATGCTGAAGTCATGAGGGTCGATTCTGTGCATCTCCTTCTCTTCTCTCACCAACTTCTTTTCTTTCCTTTTCCACTCGAGGTTGCGGTGCTTGCGTGGAAGCCTCCTTAGTAGGGGGGGAAGTGAACTAATGTGTCCTACTTTTACCTTTTATGGGCATATAACTTAACTTTTTAAGTTGTAACACCGTTTTATTTTTCATGATGATAGAGGAGAACGTTTCTGAATTGAATGACAGGAATGGTGGGAGTCCCTTGGTAAAGGGGATGAGAGCCGTGAGAGTGGGTGCCCTTCTCGGCTCGATAGCGTGGGCCTCGGAGCTGGCAGATGGTATCCTCCTCACCTTCATTCTCATGTCCTTCGTTCACACCTCCCCAACCACACCCACTTGGCTGGAAGACCTTGTAGGTCCGCTTACGGGGCTAATAGGAGCAACTATACTTGTGCTCATTATCATAGCACTCCTCAACTTCTACAAAGGAGCTTCACATTTCAGGAGATTCGATCCCAGCCTAGATGTGGGCAGGATAGGGGTTCTCCTCATAATCGGCGGCGTGCTAGTATCGCTCCTAGGTAGCTGGATCGCGATAATGGCAACGAGTGCGGCCGATGGAAGCGGGCAAGAAAGTGTGCCCCCGGCTCTAACGCTGTCTATGAAAGGAGTAGCAATTGCGGGATCTGGGTTAATGATCGTGGGCAGCCTCCTCTTCGCGATCATGATGTTAAGGCTCTCTAGGGAGGGGCTGGGTCGGGGATTCGGGATTGGCGGCCTTCTCTACTTGGCTAGGGAGGTTCTCAGGACCCTCACCACATTGGGTCTGATGGTGATCCTGTCGGCTGATGTTATCTCCTTCCTAGGGGGAATACTAGGATTTACCTCCATGCTTCTGATATATCGGACAGCGGGAATTTCCTTAAGGGGCTTCATTCCGAGGGAGCCCCCTTAGAGATGGTCAAACCCGTGATGAGGTAAAAAAAGAGAAGGTGATAGGTGTTGTAATCAGTACTGCCTGTACTCCCAGTTCTTGGCGTCCATCTCTTCTATGAACTTCACGAGAAAGTCCACGATAGCGTTTAGCATCTTCTCCCCCTTCTCCTTGGTTGCCTTGGTGGGATCGCCAGTCGCACCGTACGGTGTGAGCTCGTCGAAGGTCCAGACTATCTTTATGTGCTCAGGAAGCTTCGGAACCACGCCCTTCGCGGCTTCCATGTCCACCAGCTCTGGAGCTATGGCCAAGTTTATGGAGGTCTCCCCCTCTCCAGCGTGTCCAAGCCCCTCCCACACCTCGAAGGTATCGGGAGGTAGGAGTTTGCCAGCAGTCACCCACCAAGCATCGAGAACCGCGATTTTTGCGTCCTTATGCTGTACCTTGAACTGCCTAGCAGCTATCTCTATGGGCTCGATGTTACCGTCGTGCCCGTTGATGACGAGGAACTTCCTGATCCCGTGCTTGTAAAGGCTCTCGAACACATCCCTGAGAACCGCTACGACGGTCTCAGGCTTGAGAGACACGGCTATCGGGAACATGGCGTAATGTTCGCTCATCCCGTAGGGAAGGGGAGGGACTACAAAGGCCCCCTTTACTCTCTTAGCCACCTCCTCAGCTATTTTTGTGGAGACTATAGTGTCTGAGCCGAATGGAAGGTGATCCCCGTGGTTCTCGCAGCTACCAACCGGGATCAGGGCTTTGTCATAATTACCTTCCCTGAACTTCTTCCCGTTCAGGAAAAGGAGGTTCACATCCTTGTCGAGGATTATCCCCATGGATATCACCTAATGTGATCTAGATACCTAATGAGAATAGTATAATCTTTGCCATTCGACCATCAGAATAAATGGGAAAAAGTTTAAGATCGCTTTGACCCCTCACCGGCCTTAAGCCATCTCCTGACCAAAGCAGGCAGCTCTTCCTCCAAAATACCTCTGGGTTTGTATATCATAATGGCAACTAACAGGGCTGAGAAGATCAATTCGACGAGGCCGTAAAGGCCCGTGGACTCCTCCACGGGCCTCAATACCTGCATGAGAACGGTGAAGAGGACCGCACCAAGCCATGCTCCCGATATTGTGTACATGCCACCGACAATGAGCATTATTATGATGTTGAAGGTAAGGACGAAGGAGAAGGCCCTGGGATCTATCAAAGTGATCAAATGAGCGTAGAGACCGCCAGCGACCCCGGCAAAAAAGGCTCCTATCACGAAGGCCACCAGCCTGTATCTGAATGTGTCTATGCCTAGGCTCTGGGCGGCAATGCTGTCCTCCCTGATGGCTATCATCGCTCTACCGTGGTAAGAGTCGACTATCCTCCACGTCACGTAGATGGTGAGGCCCAGCCAGAGGTAGATCCACCAGATGTTGGTGTACTCGGGAATGCCGCTTATCCCCAATGCTCCCCTCGTTATGGGCTCCAAGTTCAGGAGGAGGGAGTAAACGACCGCCATAAAACCTAGGGTTGCGACGGCCAAGTAGTGCCCCCTCAGCCTGAGGACGGGGAAGCCTATAACGAAAGCTATCGCCGCAGCCAAGAGCCCTCCAACTATGAGAGCTGCTGGATAGGGCAGATAAGCTCCTTTCAGTATCTCAGGAAGCTCAGGAAAGTAACTGGGCCTCTTCTCTAGAGGGAAGGTCAGTAGAGAGGCCGTGTATGCCCCGACGGCCATGAAGCCCACATGGCCCAGGCTGAACACGTCGGTGAAGCCATTGGTCAGCCCCAAGCTCACGGTGAGGATCGCGTATATCCCCATGAGCTCTATCAGATACTTGTGGTAGCCGGAGGCGAAACTGTCGATCAGCAGCAGGAAGGCGGCGCCGATCAAGGCAGTTAGCAGTACCCTCTTGGCATCCCTCATACTCGCTCCACCTCCCTGCCGAAGAGGCCGTAGGGCCTGATCAGGAGTATTATTATGAGGATCAGGAATGAGATGCCATCCCTGAGCCCGGAATACTCGGGCGGAAGGAGGCCCACCGAGTATATCTCCGCGTAGCCCAGGATGTAGCCCCCCAGCACGGAACCCGTCAGGCTGCCTATGCCCCCGACGACGGCAGCTATGAAGGCCTTCACACCGGGCATGAAGCCCGTGGTGGGATCGACTTGGCCGTACATGCCTCCCCACAGGAAGCCGGTCAGCGCAGCGACCATTGAGGCGAGGGCGAAAGCGATCATTATGATGCGGTTAGCGTCGATGCCCATGAGTACGCTCGCCTCCAAGTCATCGGCAGTGGCCCTCATGGCTATGCCCACCTTCGTCTTGGTGAAGAAGAGGACTAGGGCGGCGAACAGGACGAGCGTGGAGGCTATGGTGAAGATCTCTATGACCCTCACGGAGAAGTCCCCATACCTGTAAACCCCCTTCAGGAACTCGGGCAATGGGAACACCCTGGGCTGCGGGGTTGCGATGATCCTCACGAGGTTCTCCAAGAATATGTAGACCCCAAGCGAGGTGATCAGCATGGATAGCTCCGGTCCTCCCCTCAGGGGCCTGTAGGCGAAGAAATCTATCGCCACGCCCAAGACGGCCCCCAGCGCCATCGAAAGGGGCAGGGAGGTTATTGGATCTAGCCCCATGGTCAAGAACATGATGTAGAAGTAGGCGCCGACCATCAGCATTGCTCCGTGGGCGAAGTTGATGAGCCTGAGGATCCCGTATATTATGCTCATGCCTATCGCGAGTAGTGCGTACATGCTCCCGAGGACGAAGCTCCCTATGAACAGATCCAGAATGTAGGTTGCGCTGACCATGGCATCACCCCAGATATGCTTTCACCATGTCCATGGAGAGGACCTCCTCGGGCTCTCCGCTCGCGATTATCCTGCCGGTCTGGATCACGTAGATGTAGTGCGAGTGGTCGAGCGCCTTCTTGACGTGTTGCTCCACCACGAGCACAGTCGTTCCCTCCTCATTTATCTTGGAGATCGCGTCGTAGAGAACATCCACCACTCGGGGAGCCAATCCCAGTGATGGTTCGTCCAGCAACAGGAGTTTGGGATTGCTCATCAGTCCCCTAGCTATGGCAAGCATCTGCTGCTCCCCTCCACTCAGGGAGCCGGCTATCTGGTTCCTCCTCTCCTTCAGGATGGGGAAGAGCTGGTAGACGAACTCCAGCCTGTCCCCGAAGTCCTTAACGGTGTATCCTCCAGCCACAAGGTTCTCGTAGACCGTGAGCCTGTGGAATATCTTCCTGCCCTCCGGGACTAGAGAGATGCCCTTCCTCACCCTCCTGTGGGGCGGCACCTTGGTTATCTCTTGGCCATCGAAGGAGATGCTGCCTCCCGTAACTTTCCCCCCTACCAGAGTTATGGTGCCGGATATGGCTCGGAGGGTCGTTGTCTTGCCGGCTCCGTTGCTCCCGAGCAGGCTCACGACCTGACCCTTTCTCACCTGAAAGCTTATCCCCTGAACAGCTACTAGAGGACCGTAGCTAACGAACAAATCCTTGATATCCAAGAGAGTCATTCAGGTCCCTCCCAGATACACTTCTATTACCTTGGGGTCACTGACCACCTCGTCGTAGGTCCCCTCGGCGATTATCCTCCCGTGATCGAGCACTTGCACCCAGCTGCAGAGTCCCTGAATCACCTTCATTCTGTGCTCGACGATGAGGACCGTGAGGTCGAAGCTCTCCTTTATCTCTCTCACCTTGGATATGAGCCCCTCGGCCTCCTTAGGATTCATCCCGGCGGTGGGCTCGTCCAGCAGCAGGAGTTTAGGCTTGGTGAGGAGGCTCCTCCCTATTTCTAGAAGCCGCTGTATCCCGTAGGGGAGCTCCCCTGCGAGCCTATCAGCATACTCATTGATCCCGAGCTCCCTCATGATCTCGTGGACCTCGCGCCCTCCAACCTCCTCCTCTCGGGCGTATCTGGAGCTCATGAACACGGTGTCCAGCAGGGAGTAGGAGAAGGACTTGTGCCTCCCTATCAGGAGGTTCTCCATGACCGTGAGCCTCCTGAATATGCGCAGGTTCTGGAAAGTTCTGGCTATGCCAAGTTCTGACACCCTGTTGGGTGGCAGGCCTGTTATGTCCCTACCCCCGAACCTGACCGAGCCCCCGTCCGGCCTGATGTAGCCCGTTATGAGGTTGAACACCGTGGTCTTCCCGGCGCCGTTGGGACCTATCAGGCCGTAAATCTCCCCCTTCGGAAGATCTAACCGATAATCGTCCACGGCCAAGAGTCCACCGAACCTCTTGGTCAGTCCCCTGACTTCCAAGAGGGACAAGAAATCACCCTGTAAAAAAGTGGGTTGAGGGGTTTAAGGTATCGGGTTCAGGGCCAGCTCGGCCGGAGGCATGTACTCGGGTGTAAGCTGCTCCAAGGTCACGAACTTTCCGTTCTTGACCTGAAGGACGGATACAGCCTTCTGGGGCACGTGGCTCTGTGGAGAATAGGTTATGGTTCCAGTGACGGCGGGGAAGCCCTTTATCTGCTCCAACGCATTCTTTATCGCTGTTGGATCGGTGCTTCCGGCCTTCTTTATGGCCTCTGCCAGCAGCATCATCGCGTCGTAGCCGAGGGCAGCGAAGGCGTTCTCAGGCTTCCTACCGTACTCCTTCTGGTAGGCCTCTATGAACTTCTTCACCCTGTCGTTGGGCGGCACGTCTAGCGAGACGTGGGTCGCGAATATGGTTCCTTCAGCGGCCTTCCCGGCCACCTTCACCATCTCAGGCGTGTCGAAACCGTCCTCACCCAGAATGGGCAGATCTATTCCCGCATCCCTTATCTGCTTTATGATGAGGCCCACGTTACCCGGCGTGGCGCCTATGTAGATCGCATCGATCTTCTCGGACTTCATCTTGTCCTTCAACCTAGCTATCTGAGCGGAGTAGTCCTTGTCGTTGGTGTGGAAGGTGTCTATGTAGACTATCGAGTTGGGATCCCCGGTGTAATGCTTGAATGCGTCCACGAAGTACGTGCAGACGGCTCTGCTGAAGTCCATCTCCACATCGACCCAGACAACGACCTTCTTGTAGCCTAGCTTCTTCACCGCGTACTCAGCCACGGCGGCCGCCTGAGCGTTGTCTCCAAATGCAGCTAGGAACATGTAGTTGCCCACCCACTGTGGGAGGAGCGGGTGAGTAGCTCCGCTGGTTATGAAAGGTATCTTGTTAGCCTGAGCTATCTCCCCTGCTATTCTGGCGAAGTTGGTGTCTCCGTAACCTATCATGGCGACGACCCCTTCCTGCACCAGCCTCTTGGCGGCTGCGGCCGTTTCGGTCTGGTCTGACTTAGTATCTATCAGGATGAGCTTTATCTTCTTCCCGTTGATCCCGCCAGCCTCGTTTATCTGTTTGACCGCCAGCTTCACTCCGTTGGCGGCCGGAGCGTCTATGGATCCCATGAAGCCTCCTATGTTGTAGAGGGCCCCGACCTTGATCTCCTGAGCGCCAGCACCGCCCTGCAGGGCGAAGTAGGCAGCAACTACGATCACGATCACCACTACTATTCCTATCACTAGGTTCTTCGTATTCATCCCATGACACCTCTCTCGGGCCCCTTGAGGCCTCATTTTCTTTGAAGCAACTAAAATATAAGCTCTATCGGAAAAGAAACTTATTCGGATTCCAGAAGTCGGCAGAGAGATCTCTTCTCGTGTCTGTGCAGGTAGAATTGCATAGAAACTGCGTTGTTCTATGATCAATTTAATGAAATATCTATAAGAATTCTATGTCAATATTCGCATGAATTAATAAGGAAAATTTTTGATTAGGCAGATTATTTATAAGATCTTATGGATTGATGACCTAGGTGGAAAAGTGGAGCAGCTCCTTTCTCTCAGGACAGACGAGCCTTTCAGGGTCGTCGTCCATGGTGGAGCTGGTAGAATACCTGAGGACAAGGCTCCTCTATATGCAGAGGGTGTCAAGAAAGCAGTGAATATCGGATTGGAGGTCTTGAGGGGCGGGGGAAGCGCTCTGGACGCGGTCGTCGAGGCCGTGGCGTACATGGAGGATGATCCCACCTTCAACGCAGGCAAGGGGTCCGTCCTTAATAGCGAGGGGTTCATTGAGATGGACGCCATTGTGATCGACGGTTCCTCCCTTTCAATGGGTGCCGTGGCAGCTGTGAGGAGGGTGAAGAATCCGGTCAGGTTGGCCAGAGTCGTGATGGAGAGGACGGATCACAACATGTTCGCGAGCGAGTGGGCGGACAGGCTGGCCGAGGTCATGGGGCTCGAGCTGGCCGATCCCTCATACTTCCTCACAGAGAGGCGTAAGAGGGAGTGGGAGGAGATGAGGACAGGAAGGGTGAATCCCTCCAAGGAATTCATGTACTCGACAGTTGGAGCTGTCGCAATAGATGAAGGTGGGAACTTAGCTGCAGCCACTTCCACAGGAGGCACGCCCCTGAAGATGCCCGGGAGAGTGGGCGACACCCCTTTGGTTGGTAGCGGCGCATACGCTGACAACACGCTTGGAGGGGCTAGCGCGACTGGACTGGGGGAGTCCATAATGAGGGTAGTCCTGTCGAAGACAGCGCTGGACCTCGTCTCCCAAGCCTTGGATCCAGCCAGCGCTGCCAAGAGGGCCATCGAGATCATGGAGAAGAGGGTCGGGGGAGGGGCCGGTCTAATACTCATAGATTCTCGAGGAAACGTGGGGCTGGCGTACAATACCCCGGCCATGTCCTTCGCCTTCAACGAAGGCAGTAAGGTAGTTTACGGGGTAGGCGTGGCGGGGAGGAGGATGGCGCCCCTGATCTGATCTACCCCTTTGAGTTAAATCGAATAAAGTTGGAATCACTGATTTCAGGTCAGATCAGAGTCAGCTCAGCGCCTAGCTTGGATCTGTAGGCAGAATCAGATCTCGAACTCAGCTACCAGTATCGTGTGATCTGAGGGCTTCTCCGCTAGCCTGGGCTTCATGTCGATGTAACTGTCCACCGACCTGTCGGCCAACGGCTTCGTGGCCATGATGTGATCGACCCTCCATCCGAGCTTCCTCTCTATCGCCTTGGGAACCCTGTAATCGTAGAAGGTGTACTGGTGAGGCTCGTCAGGGTGGTGCTTCCTGAACACATCCACGAAGCCCCATTCCACCACTTCCTTGAAAGCCTTCCTCGCCTCTATGTGGAAGTCCACGTGGTTCTTCAGTCTCTTTGGGTTATGCACATCTATCTCCTCAGGGGCGACATTCATATCGCCGCACCAGAGGATCATCCAGTTGGGATCGTACTCCTCCTCGAAGAGCCTCCTCAGGTCCCTGAGCCACTGGAGCTTGTACTGGTAGCGCGGGCTGTCTATCTTGTAACCCTGAGGCACGTACGTGTTTATGACGTGTATTCCCCTGTAGATTCCCCTGACCAGTCTGTCTGGATCCCTGCCGAATAGACCGAATCTAACGTCCTCCAGCTCCTCCTTGGAAGCGATGGCCACCCCGTTATATCTGCCGGTTCCATGGAAGACCACCCTGTATCCTATGTCCTCGAAGGCCTTCACGGGAAACTTGGTGTCGTCTACCTTGGTTTCCTGCATGCAGAGCAGGTCGGGTTCGTTTTCCTCCAGCCACGGTACGATGATATGCAGCCTAGACCTTATGGAGTTGACGTTATAGGTGGCCACCTTAAGTCTCATGGTATCACCGAGGCTCCCCGTTGAATGAAAACCATAAACATGCCTCCCAGATATAGGGGGCAACGGATAAATGTATTGTCCGTACTACGAACGGGGTGTTTATGTCGTTCGATTATCCTGTCGACAAGTCCCTAGTTGATGGGTTATCCAACCTCAAGACTGGGGCTCTATTCAGTCTCATTGCGTATGCGCTATCGTTCGTAGTCATGCTAATAGCCATGTCCATGATGCCCGGTCTCATGATCCCGGGAATGGCCGGTCCTAGGGTGTTTCCAGTGAGGAGCATGACTGCGCTCCTAGGCGTGCTGACCCTGATAGTGGTTGCGGGAATTGCAGTCTTGGTCCTGGCGGTCTTAGCCTTCTACAAGTTCTACAAGGCTACCGGTCACCTGAAGGAATACGATCCATCCAAGCTTGGCATAGGCAGGACTGGAATACTCATTTCCCTTGCAGGCCTAGGAGTGATAATAACCGGTGTACTGGTCCTCATAGCTTTGTTGGCGGGAGCCGGAGCATCAATGGGGCCTCAGGCTCTAGGGGGTATGGAACTATTTTTGCGCTGGTAGGCCTGATCATAATTGCCGCCGTGTTAATAATCATAGGGAGCATTCTCTTCGGGATAATGATCATGAGACTCGCTGAGGTGAAGGGCTTGGATCCCGGTTTCAAGTGGGCTGGAATTTTGTACATAGCTGGAGTCATCTTGGGATTGATCCCCAATTTGGGAATAGTGGGAACAATTCTGGGGGTAGTGGCCACTATTCTGATCTACACGTACAGTAAGAACAGCCTAGAGGCTCTCAAGAGTGGTGCTATGGGTAAGGAGTAGGGTGGAGGTTTAAGCTGAGGGGCTCTCGGAAAAGAGGAGTTAAGGTCAGGATCTGCTGAGTGCCTCCTCTATCTCCTTTAATCTCTTTTCGATCCACTTCTTTCTTTCCTTCAGCCACCTGATTTCCTCTTCCTTGCTTGAAAAGGGATATGCCGGTGGCGCTGGCGGAGGGAGCTGGGGTTGAGAGGTCAAGAATTCCAAGGCCTCCTCCACGGTGACTCCCGCTGGGACCGGTATCCATCTGATCCCGGCACTGGTCAGGGTCACGGCCGCGTTGGGTCCTACATCGCTGGCTAGCACGATACTGACTCCCTTTTCTTGCAAGAAGTTGGCTAGTGCTGGCCCAGCGCCCCCGGGAAGCTGGGCGTAAGGATTGCTCTCAACCTTTACCTCTCTCACTCCCTCCTCAACCTTCTCCACTATGGCTATGTAGGGGGCTCTCCCAAAGAGGAAGGAGACCCTAGAACCCAGCCCCTCCGGGGTATCCACCGGGATAGCTATTTTCAATGCCCACCACCTTCCAGTTCCTTGAGTCTTCTCTCGATCTCCTGGAGCTCCCGCCTCAGGTACTCCCTCTCCCTCTCCAGCTGCTCCCTCTCACTGACGGGAGCGGTGACGGATTGCTGTGTCGCAGTGATTGGATAGGTCCACGGCCAAGCTGGGAACGGTATCCCGGATCCGAAGATCTGCCAAGCGTGGACCACCTGGCCGCTGGGTGATAGGTAGAACGCCCACGGTCCAATACCGCTCCTGCAGGGACCGATGTACGTGTATCCTCTAGAGGCAGCGGCGGAAATGACCTGAGGGGCCACCCACCAAACCCATCCTCTGCCCCATCCGAAGCCGCCCCTCCTCCATCCCCATCCTCTGCCCCATCCCCTCCTCCATCCCCAGCCAGGGCCCCACCATCCGTAACCATACCACCACGCCATATATATCACCACCATAGATAACACAGTAACCTATAAAAATGTAACCTTCTAGGGCCCCCAGAGAGGGGATGAGAAAGAGATGGAGGAGGGGCTTGGGTGCGGGAGGCCCAAGCCTAGGCATATCGGGACTCTATCCCCTGCTGGTGCTTCTCATGATACGCAGGGGGTACCATCATGGATACGAGATGAAGAGGAAGATAGAGGAGATAATTGGCATTCCCATGCCCCCCGGATTCATCTATGTAACCCTAGGTAGGTTAGAAGCTTCAGGTCTAGTTATTTCCACCTCCATGCCCTCTGATCCTAGGGGGAAGAAGATCTACAGACTGACGCCTGCTGGCGAGCAGTTTTTGGCCGCTGGGATGGCCGAACTGAGGGGATTGAAGGTCCTAATAGATAGGATAGTTGGGTTCTACGAGGGTAAGGAATTTTAGAAACACCTCCCTAACCCTTTGATGCCCGGCCAGATGGCTAGAGCTCACCTCCGTATATACGGGAGGGTTCAGGGAGTCTTCTTCAGGTCGACCATGAGGGATGTTGCTAGGGAGCTAGGAGTCAGGGGATGGGTAAGGAACCTACCGGATGGAAGTGTCGAGGCCGTTGTTGAGGGGGAGAGGGAAAAAGTGGAGAGGATAGTTGAGTGGGCCCGTCAAGGCCCGCCCCTAGCGAGAGTGCGGAGGGTGGAGGTGCGATGGGAGGATTACAGGGGAGAATTCGATGATTTTAGGATAGTGAGATGATTAAATAAAGGGGTGGGTGAAGAGGTCCTCACTTCTTCTTCTGGTACTCCTCGTACTTCTCCTCTGCGTACCTCTTCACGATGTCCTTGAGACCCCACCCAACTGCAACGCCGATCCCAACCGCTGAACCTATCGCCGCGCCGAGCACTAAGTATCTGACTATCTCCTCCAGCAGAGTCACATCTATCATCATCTGCCTCAGACCTATGAGCAGCACCACGAAGTAGATCATGAACTTGAAGAGGTTCCCTATTATCTCAGCCCACTCAACACCCTGCTTCTTGCTCACATCTATGATGAGGTCTCCGAGAAAGTCACCAGCCACGAGCCCTACTATTATGATAGCTATTCCAGCGGCTAGATTGGGCAGGTATCCCTGGATCCAGGCCACTATCTTAGTTAGCGAGGTGATCCCCAAGGTATCGGAGGCGGCGGCGATTGCTAGCAGATAGACGAACCACCTAGCGATTACGTCGAATATCGTGGCTATGCTGACGTGGGTCCTCTCCTCTATGGCCTTACCCACGGAGGTGGATTTTATGACATCGTCAACCCCTATCTTATCGAGGACGTAGCTAACTGCCTTTCCGAAGGCCCTCCCAGCGGCCCACCCGATCACCAAGATCACTATAGCACCTAGCAGCTTGGGAGTCATCTCGACAATGTACCTGATCAGCTCGGCGAGGTAAACTTGGAGCACCTGCATTCATATCACCCCGATCCTTAGATATTTCCTATATTAAAATTTATTTAGGGAGATCGTAAGACCCATAATATGCGACGTTCGATCCCTTAATTATCATAATACTTTTGATAATGTACGTATTTATTCTTTATTATCAAGATACTCCGAAAAAAGGAAGTGAATCGTTAGGAAAGGAGGTCTCCTCACGAGATCTCTAACGTCAAACTTTGCTTAGTCCGGCTTGTGCAGACTTATTAAGCCAATTATCCTCCAATTGGAGGGGAAATATATGAGCGTAAGAAGGAGTGTACCCCTTCTTGGACTTAGAGTGGACATGATGCTGACCCTATCGCTCATAATAGCTATCTCAGGATTCGTTTTCATCTATCTACTGGGTCCCAGTGTCGGTCTGGTTGGGGGAGTAGTGCTGGCATTGCTGTTCAACTTCTTCATGTGGCTCATATCCCCTTACCTAATAAAGGCCATGTACAGGCTTAGACCCGTGAGTAGAGGCGAGATGCCTTGGCTGTACTCCACGGTGGAGATGCTCGCAGCGAGGAGCGGTTTGAGGAGGATGCCTCAAGTATTCATCGCGCCAACCGAGGTGCCTAACGCCTTCGCCTTTGGAAGCCCGATCTTCGGCTACGGCGTGGCCGTTACGGAGGGGCTCCTCAGGATACTGGATGAGGAGGAGATAGAGGCAGTGCTGGGCCACGAGATAGGACACATAAAGCATGGAGACATGCATGTGATGATGATCGCCACCGCCCTGCCTGCGATATTCCTGCAGATCGGCAGGTGGTTCATCTGGGGGTCGATGTTCGGGTATGGAGGTTCGAGGGACAGGGACAACGCCGGATCCCTCTACCTCTTGGGGGTAGCGCTCACCGTGATCGGATGGCTCCTGTACCTCCTAGCCCTGAGGCTCAGCAGGCTGAGGGAGTTCTACGCCGATGCACACTCGGCGCTCACCGTCGAGAGGGGCGCCGAGAAGCTCCAGCGCGCCTTGGTGAAGATAGCCAAGAACACCGACCCAAGGCTGGGTGCCCAGCTGGCCAGCGCTAAAGCGCTCATGATAACTGATCCCACTCAAAGGGAGCTTGACGAGGACCTCAGATCGATCATGGAGAGGGAGGAGAGCTTCTTCGAGAGGATAATGTCCCTGTTCTCCACTCACCCGAGGCTGAAGGAGAGGCTGATGAAGCTGGAGGAGCTCAAGGGGATCTCTGGCTGATACCCCCTTATATTTTGGGATCGGCATTATAGGCGGGTGAGGGGTTGGAGAAGATAGCGGTTCCCGCGAAGGGTCCTGAGGGATTGGACGCAATAGCCTTTGGACAGCCCTCCTACGCACCATTCTTCACGATAGTGACGGTGGAGGACTCCGAGATAAAGAAAGTCGAGGTGATAAGGAACCCGGCCTCGGGACTCCTCACTTACAGGGGGCCCAGCTTGGCGTCATGGCTCAAGCACATGGGGGTGACGGTCCTCATCTCTATATCCCTTCCAGAGGATGTGCTCAGGAGCCTCACCTCTTGGGGGATAAGGGCCGTGTTCGCCACGGGCAGGACGGTCAGGGAGATACTCGATGCCTACCTCTCCGGGACTTATAGGCCTCCCAGAGGTGAAAAATCGGGCGAGGAGGGGCTGGTCTGATCACAGCACCGGATCTATTTTTCTCCCCGCCACGACAATCGGGTCCCACACTGGGGCGAGCGGTGGAGCGTAACCCACATCAGTGAATATGAGATCCCTGCTCTTAGGCTTATACGGGAGGAGAGTGGCAGCTACGTTCACCCTCGCCAACGCCCCTTTACCTATGGCTTGGACGCCCATAACTGTACCATCCTCGCTCACCACGAGCTTCACCCACAGGTAATCTGATCCCGGCATGTAGTGGGCCTTGTTCCTGCCCTTTATCATCACTCCCTTCACATCGAAGCCCTTCTCCTTGGCCTCCCTCTCGGTGAAACCCGTGCCTGCTACCTCTATTCCGAATACCTCAGCCGTCCAAGTCCTCACCGCCCCTGGAAAATCAGTCTCCTTTCCAGCAGCGTTGGAGCCAGCAACCAGACCCATCTTGTTGGCTATCTGGGCGAAAGGCATCCAGTCAGGCCTCCCTGTTACCCTGTTCACCGCCTCGACATTGTCGCCAGCTGCATAAACATCCCGCAAGTTGGTCCTCATCTTGGAGTCCACCTTGATGGCCCCGGTCTCACCCACTTCAGCTCCCGCCTCCTTGAGCAGGTCGACATTGGGCTCCACACCCGCGAAGACGAGCACCAAATCGACGTTCATGGAGGAGTCTCCCGCCTCAACTTTCAGGGCCTCTCCTGTCCGCCCTACCTCCCTCACGGGGGTACCGAAGTGGAATTTGACTTCAGCAGAGGAGAGAAGCTCCTTCATTACCTCCCCCATGTCCTCATCCAGTCCCTTCGGCAGGGGCCATCCGAAGTACTCGAAGACGTGAACCTCCTTTCCCAGCCTCGCTATGTTCTCCGCGAACTCCATGCCGTTTAGCCCGGCCCCTATAATCGCCACTCTCCTCGACTTGAGGACCCTCCTCCTTATCTCTTCCCCCTCATCCAGATGGTGGGCCGAGAGAACACCTTCATTGTCTAGACCCGGTATGGGGGGCAACTTGGATCTGGCACCCGTGGCGACGATCAGGACGTCGTATTCCAGTTCCCTCACTTCACCCCCCTTCCTGTAAACCACCTTCTTCTCAGACGGGAGGATTCTCTCGGCAACGGCCTCCAATTCCAGATCTATCCTCCTCTTCTCGACGAAGAAGCTCGGAGGGTAGTACATTAGATCGTCCAGCGATTTTATGACCCCGCCGACGTAGTAAGGTATGCCGCAGAGGGCGAAGCTCACGTACTTGGTCTTCTCTATGACTATTATCTCGCTCTCGGGCCTGTGCTTCCTGATCCTGCTGGCCGCGGCCATGCCAGCGGGGCCGCCACCTATGACAACTGCCCTCATCCTGTCACCGCGCCTCGATGAGGGTCAGTGATTTTAACGTACCCGTCGTTTGAGGCCCGGATCATATCAGCCGCTCTCGAAGAGGACGAACTTCAGCCTCCTTCCCCTGAGCTTGACCAGCCCGATTGAGTATCCCACGGATTCCAGCGTGGATAGCAGTCTAGAGACCTCGATCCCCCTATTCAGCCTTATCAGGACCTCTAAGCAGTCTGAAGGACCAGTCCCCGGTAGGAAGGCGTCAGACTCCTTTAACCGGAGGACCTCGCCGAATGGATTCAAGAGCGAGATCACATCATCCATTCGTATGGCCATCGCTGCTAACCACGGTGGTGAGAGATAAGCTGAGAGGGAAGGATGTATTGCGCACTTATTAAAGCCTCTGGAGCTCCTCTCTTGCCAGTTCGACCATTCTGGAGGCCGATCGGATCTTTGCCCTAGCGATCAAGGTGTCCCCCATCTTCAAAGATTCTCTGGCCTCCTCCAAGTTCTTCAGGGCGATCTCATACCTTGCCTTGGCTTTGGAGACGTCCTTTCCCTCTGCCTCCAACAGGAGGATCTCATCGCCCACAGATACGGCATCTGCATACACATTCTCAAGTTCGTCCTCTAGGGACTCAACCTCCACCTCCCCTTTCCTCCTTTTTTCCTCCTCCTGCCTCCTCATCTCGAGGAGTTCAAGCTCCACATTCCTGATGCATTCTGCGAGAAGACGTGAGAAGTCGGTGGCTTCATCCATAGC
>JARZZM010000058.1 GCA_030130125.1 Thermoproteota archaeon | reverse complement strand
ATTACTATCGAGGCTACCAAGAAGTAGAGTATCCAATCCCGGAAGGACTACGTTCTGTCTCACAGCTGCAGTATCAATACCAGCAGGTACATTGTAAGCATAGTAACGATACCTGACATAGTAGGCAGCCATATTACCCTGAGAGTCAGGATCCCAGCCACCGATGGAATCTGCAGCATTGGCTGGAGTAAACTGGAAATGAGTGGCGTTTGGTTGTGGAACCGCAGGTCCTCCATTTACGTCGTTTGCGCCATCGTTATTGTTATCAGGATAAAGATTCGGATTGGAAACGAAGAAAATGCCAGTGTCAGCGAGACCGGTATTAAAGATAAGGTTCATAACATTATCGATGGCACCAGTTGAATCCTGATCAGATGCTCCAACACCATTTGGTAGGCTGTCCCAGTTGGCTACATCAAGGTCAGTGGTTCCCTCTACAATCACTCTAAGAACAAGTGTATCAATTGGATTGAGACCATACCACAAAACCACTCGTCCATCGTACTTACCAGGTGGGGTACCCCATGGTATCTTTGCCACGAGGATAAGAGTATCGACATCTGTTGTAGGCAATCCGTTACCTATAGTATTGTCAAGATAAGGATTACTATTGATCACGTTACCCTCATCAATACCCACGGCATATATGCTGTCTGAAGGAATAAGCATACCCGGGAATGTGTCGGGATAATAGTAGAGAGTGTCAGTCCATTCAACAGCAGTCCATGTTACATTGAGCTTGTTTATGTTAACACCGTATGTATTAACAATTCTGAAAAGTACATACCCTGTATCACCTGGAAGAGGATCTATGGTCAGTGTATCATTTGCTACAAGGTTTCCATTCTCGTCTTCTATGTGGAAAAGCCTATCTCCGTCAGTTGCATCAAGTGCCCAGGTTTCACCTGGATCATGAATTCCGTTGAGGTTTGCATCCTCAGTACCATCAGGAGCACCACCATGATCTGTATCCACGTCCAGTGGATTCATTTCGTCTCCGGGTGCAGCTCCATTATCTTCTCCAGACCTATAAGCCGCAGCAGAGAAGATATAATGGAAGTTAGGGGAAACATCCCAGCGGCCATTATGATTTTGATCCTCAAGACCGTCATCTACCAGATCACCATCGGTGTCGCTACTTGCCATATCTGTGTATGTCGAAACATCAGCATCCTGACCGGGAACTCCCCACTCAACTCCATCGGGTATATTATCTCCATCTACATCATTATTGAGAGCCTCGTCGTTACCACCATTGTTTAGAACATCCGCATTTACCTCCCATCCATCGATTAGCCCATCAGAATCACTATCAACGTTATCTACATAGGTTTCACCAACATCGTGGGCACCATTGGCATTAGCATCTTCCACTCCATCAACAAGACCATCATTATCAGTATCGTTGTCAAGAGGATTACCATTTACTGCGACATCTATATCGTCATTGAGACCATCATTGTCAGTATCCGGATTTCTTGGATCTGTGGTGTAATAATTAACTCCATCTGTTTCACCAATTAGCCTGAAATCACCATTTATGTCGGGATAGAACTGTCTGTCGGCAGATGTATAGGTAATGGAATTGTGAGGCGTTTCATTAAATCCATCACCGTCAGAATTTGTATTATTTATCCCCGTGCCAAATGAATACTCAACCCAGTCAGGTAAATTATCTCCATCCTGGTCAGTAACCTGGATGGGACTGGTTTCTCCAGCATCAACAGTTCCATTATTATTAGAATCTTCACCATCACCCATGTGTGCGGGATAAGAGTTTCCAAATAGATTCCCACTTCCATCAAGATACCAATCACTATCGGAGTCAACATCAAGAGCAGAAATTATTCCATCATTGTCCGGATCATTATTATCTTCGTTACCAACACCCTCATTTCTTCCATCACCGTCCGTGTCAACAAGTATCGCACTTGTATGATAGGTATTTATCTCATCACCATCGACCCAACCATCTCCATCAGAATTCGTATCAAGTGCGTTGACCGTTGCATCTCCGTCAGGTTGGTCAAGAGTCGCCGTCTCCCAACCATCATATCCATCTACCACTCCGTCTCCATCCGTATCATTACTCACCGGATCCGTCTCCCCCGCATCCACAACTCCATTCAAATTAACATCCTCTCCCACTCCATCAAATAAGTAATCATCATCCTGATCATTGTCCTTCGCCGCTGCATAACTATTCTCATTACCTACATTGTCATTACGACCATCAAGATCCGTATCACTTCCTCCACTGTACGTGTACACCGGCAAGGTCCCATTCGCTATCTCATCTCCATCATTCCACCCATCTCCATCCGCATCTGTACTCAACGCCGCTGCTCCTCCTCCAAATAACACAGCCGCCGTCTCCCATCCATCATATCCATCATTCACATTATCACCATCACTGTCGCGATTATTAGGATCTGTTTCACCAACATCCACCTTACCATTAAGATCCTGATCCTCTCCATAACCATCGTATAAGAGATCACTATCAGAATTTGCATTAAACGGATTTGTATATGTGGCGGGATCAGCATCAATTCCGGCAACATCAAGCTCCACTCCATCGGAAATACCATCAAAATCAGTGGAGTACATAAGGGGTTCTGTTACTGAAGTGTATGCCGGATGTTGCCCACCACCCGATCTATTAACGAGTGCTTCAGAGGACCCATCAGATGGGTTAGTCCATTCCCAGGTCCTTGTTACATTGTTAAACGTAAGCGTACCACTACCAAGTTCTCCTGGAGTATCTCCAGCAGAAAATGTACCGCTTACATCTGCATCAACATACCCATCCGCAAGTCCGTCACCGTCGGTATCGGAATTATTTGGATCTGTAGAAGTGAAATACTTTTCCATCCAATTGCGTAATCCATCATTATCCGTATCTTCTGCAACCAATGGATCTGTGTCAGAACCATCAACCACAAAATCATTGTCAGTATCCGGATCATTTGGATCAGACTCTCCTGGATCAACAGCGCCGTTATTATTAACATCTTCAGCTCCGTCACTTAGGCCATCGGAGTCTGAATCGACAAGAGTTGGGTCGGTTTTTGTTGTATTGTCTGCATCTGGCACAAACACTGCAGGATCAGTACCAACACCAGCTCCACCGGGTATACCAGATGTGACTCCAAGCTCGGTTCCATCCTGAATTCCATCGCCATCCGTATCACTATTATCCGGTCTTGTAGTTATTAAGAAGGTACCTCCTTTATCCTCTGTGCCATCCGAAATTCCATCATCATCACTATCTTTGTCACCAAGAGTAGTAGCGTATGTCTGCCAGGCACCTCCCTGTTCAAAGACATCCAGGAGACCATCACCATCAACATCCGGAGGGGAACCGGACGCCCGAGACCTTCCATCACCAGGGTCTCCACCGACTCCAACATCTGTGAAGTCAGCAACACCGTCATCGTCTGTATCGTAATCTCCAGGATTCCATCCAGCATTAACGGGGGACCTCAAACTATTCCAGTACCCCTCAACGAAGTCGGATAGACCATCGTTATCTGAATCTGTATCCCTGATATTAGGCTTACCATCAGGGATTGCTTCACTTTCTATATACCCTTCTTCATACTGAACGGTATGGACAACACCAAGGCTGTCAGTATAAGTTACATTAATTACCTGACCATCAAGCAAACCGTCACCATCTGTGTCTGTTGACCTTGGATTTGATGCCCACAAACTATCATTTGCGTCTGGATGGCCAGCTGGTCTCAGGGGGATATGAGCATCACCTGCTACTTCCACATA
>JARZZM010000057.1 GCA_030130125.1 Thermoproteota archaeon | reverse complement strand
GCAGTATCTCTATGGCCCCAGACCTTATCAGTCTCCTTATATCGCTCCTAGTTATCGCTTCCTGTATGAGCTCTATCTTCTCAGGGTTTATCCTAACCCTGTCTAAGCCGACACCAGCCACCTTGGCAGCCAGCCTCTTCTGGTAATCCAGTTTCACTTGCATCACCTCTCTAGTTGGCTAGGGTGAGTCCCAGTCTCCGCGCCTCCTCCCTTATGGCGGCCCTCTTCCTTCCCCCCACGGTACCCGCTATGTAGATTACAGCTTCGTTACCGTACTCCTCGGCCACGCTCCTCAGCTCTTTCACATTGTGCACTATAACGGGCTTCCTGCCCGAGGGATGAAGGCCCCTGATCTCATCAGGATTCTTGTATCCGATCACCGGTTGCTTGGGCCTGCTCTTCAGCTTCAGCCTCTGCTTGTTATCTATCCCCCGAGGTTTCCTCCAGCTCTTGACAGCGCCCAACCTCCAGTATCTAGCTAGGTTCAGGAACCTAGGTTTTTCCTTCTTCAATCTCTGTAAGAGAATCCTATTTTCCTCCACTCTCGACTCAGTCATTTCACTTCACCACGTAGATACCGTCCATCAACACCCTCGGATCCTTAGCCTTTATTCTAGTGGCCTGCCTGATGTTGGCCGCCGTCTGCCCGACATCCTCCTTTGATATGCCCTCAATATATATCCTGTCCCCTTCAACCCTCACCTTAGTATCCCCGACGATCTTAGCGTATCTGGGAGCCTTCTCCCCGAGGAAGTTATTTATCACGACGAGTTTCCTCTTCTCGTCTACCTCGACCTTCATCGGGAAGTGGGCGTACACTATTATCATCTCCTTGGAGAAGCCTTCGGTGACCCCCTTCATCATGTTCTTGATGTGGGCCGCTACTGTCCCCAAGTAAGCATAATGGAACTTCCTCTTACCGTAGACTCTCACCTTGACCTTGTCTCCCTCTTTAACGATCTCCACCAATTCCTCGTGGAACTTCTTCTCGAGCCTACCCTTTGGGCCCTTGACCACGACCTTGGAACCATCCACCTCCACGTCAACACCCTCTACCACAGGGACCTCAATCTCCTGAGCTTGAGTGACCACTCTAGGGAACCTGCCCATCTCCATCACCTCAGTATCAGTAGCAGTAAGCGAGGAGGACCCCTCCAATTCCCCTTTTCTTCGCCTCCCTGTGACTCATGATTCCCTGGTTGGTGGAGACTATTATGACCCCTACGTTCTCTGCTGGCAAGTACATCTTCTCCCAGTACAGGAACTCATCTTTCTTCACCGAGAACCTCGGTTTTATGACTCCCGCCTTGTTTATCCTTCCCTTCAACCTGACCCTGTACTTCCCGGCCCTTCCATCGTCTATGTACTCGAACTCCTCAACGTAGCCCTCCTCTTGGAGTATCCTGAGCACCTTTCCTATGAGCTTGGAAGCTATGTTTATGACGGTCTCCCTCTTTCCGACCCTAGAGGCATTGGTCAGGGTACTCATAGCGTCGGCCAATGGATCTAGCCTCGTCATCAGCGACCACCTCACTCGTACTTCTTCCATCCCATGAGGGGAGCCACTTCCAAGAAGCACTGCCTGCAGAGGTAGAGACCGTACTTCCGGATTATGCCTCTCCCCACTCTCCCGCATCTCCTGCACACGTAAGCGCCCTTTCCCTTGATCCTCACCTTTCTCCTCGGCTTCGCCATTTTACCCCCTCACCTCACTCGCTATCGGACACCACCTTCAGCCTTAAGTACTTTTCCGCGAAGGCCATGGACTCTTCCCTAGTCAGCCTGTGCCTCCTAGGTATCCTTGCGCGCTTTATCCTCCTCTTAGCTACTCTGTAGCCAGCCCTCCCCATGGTCACGATGACGTCCATGCCGAAGATCCCTATGTCGGCCTTGTACCTAACCCCGGGGATCTCTATGTGCTCCTTTATACCGAAGGCGAAGTTACCGAACTCATCAAAGGCGCTGGCTCTGATTCTCCTATCAACCGCATCAGCCACCCTGTCCAGCAATTCCAGAGCCTTCTTACCCCTGACAGTCACTGTGACGGCTATGGGCTCCCTTTTCCTTATTCCGAACTCTCTGATGGTCCTCTTAGCTCTTCTCTGGACGGGTTTCTGTCCGGTAAGTTCCTCAAGCACCTTACCGGCCCTCAGGAGTACCTCCCCGCTCCTGCCGACGGCTATGTTCAGGGTCACTGCCATTACCTTTGGCATGAGCATGGGGTTGCTCTTCCATCTCTCCTCTATGGCGTCAGCCAGCTCAACAGTCATGGAATCACCTCACCTTTATGGCTGGTTTCTCCCTCCCGACGACCAGCACATTCTCCGAGGTTCCCCTGTATATCAGGTTGGGATCCTCCAAGTCCTGCAGCTCGATGAACTCCGCCAACTCCTTTATGGTGCCTATGTGACCCGCCATCCTCCCTCTGATCATGGCGGCAACAGCTCCCACCTCAAGCGGGAAGATCTGCTTTATCTCCTGTGATGGTACCTCTATCAGTAGAGAGTGGCCGACCCTGATCGATTTAGCCGTGTCCGAATCAGGCCCCAGCAGGAAGTTCCTCCCGTCATGGGTGGTCAGCTGTATCTTCCCTCCCCTAACAGTCCTCTTACCCATCACCTTGACGATCTTGAGGTTCGATTCTGCCTCGGGTATCTCCACAAGCCTCAGGAACTTGAAGGGATCAGGAACTATTCTGTAATGCTTACCCAAGTCCGGTATTGAGATCACATCCATTAGACCCACTTGGTACTTGTAATCGTACCTAGGCTTGCCGTCCACCCAGATCTTCTTCATGAAGATGATCCTCTTGGCCTCTCTAGCCGTGGTGGCCAGCTCCAAGATGTCCCTGACCACTACGAGTAGAGGGAACCCCTGCTCCATGGGATGGGGGCCCGGTCTCGGCTTCACCACCCAGACCTTTTCCCGCTTGGCTATAGGCCAGTAGCCAGGAGCCGCAAGTCTCTTTAGATGCCTGCTTCCTCCCATCCTCCCCATAATCACTCATCTCCCTATCCTTCAGATTCCACATCCAGTGCGCTCTGGCTCTCTTGGGTCTCTACTCCTTCAGTCTCGGCTCCTGATTTAGTTTCCATCTCTATTCTTGTCTCTTCCTCGCCCTCCTTAGGAGTTCCCTCCTCTACCTGCCCTTCTTTCTCTTCAGGCATCTCCTTTTCCTCGATAGTCTCCTCCATCTCCTCCTCGGCTACTCCCTTCCTCTCTAGTATCTTTGTCCTAGCATCATCCTTGAGGTCAAGCTT
>JARZZM010000056.1 GCA_030130125.1 Thermoproteota archaeon | reverse complement strand
GAAGCTCTGATCCCACCTAACGAATAAAAGTTCCTTTCTCCTCTATCATCCGGTGCATGTCGTTGAAGAAGCTGGTATACACGTATGATGAGGCGGATCCCCGGAACCGGAAGCTACTGGGTGGCAAGGGGGCTGGTCTAGTTCTGATGTATAAGCAGGGCCTCCCCGTACCTCCCGGATTCACCATAACCACGGAAGCCTGTAGGGAGTTCTACGAGAGGGGTGAAAGGCTCCCTGGGGGCCTGATGGATCAGGTAAGGGAGGCCATGAAATGGCTGGAGTCCAAGACGGGAAAGAGGTTCGGCGACCCATCCAATCCCCTGCTGGTGTCGGTGAGGAGCGGCGCTCCGGTATCCATGCCCGGGATGATGGACACCATACTCAACTTGGGGATCAACGACGAGATCGTCGAGTCCCTAGCTAGGATGACGGGGGATGAGAGGTTCGCCTACGATGTTTACAGGCGCTTCCTTCAGATGTTCGGTACCACGGTCCTCGGGTTGGATAAGAAGGTGTTCGACGAGATCCTAGAAGAGGTCAAGGCCCGCAGGGGTGCGAAGAGCGACGCTGATCTGACCGCGGAGGACCTGAAGGAGGTGGTGAGGAGGTACAAGGAGGTGCTGGGTGACCGGTTCCCACAGGATCCATGGAAGCAGCTTGAACTCGCCATAGAGGCTGTCTTCAGATCGTGGAATTCGCCGAGGGCAGTTTACTACAGGAAGGCCAACAGGATAACTCCGGATATAGCGGATGGAACTGCCGTGAATGTCGTTGCCATGGTGTACGGGAACATGGGCTGGGACTCTGGCACTGGCGTGCTGTTCACTAGGGATCCGGCTACTGGTGAGGACGTGCTGTACGGCGAGTTCCTGCCGAATGCCCAGGGAGAGGATGTGGTGGCGGGAATAAGGACGCCAAAGAGCATAGATGATCTGAGGAGGGAGAGGCCGGATCTCTACCAGCAGCTGTACGAGATGGCGAAGAAGCTAGAGAGGTTGAAGAAGGAGGTTCAGGATATAGAGTTCACGATAGAGAGAGGAAAGGTCTACCTGTTGCAGACGAGGAACGGGAAGATGACTCCGCTGGCTAGAGTCAGGACCGCGGTTGCGATGGTCAAGGAGGGCCTGATCACAAAGGAGGAGGCTCTAGCGAGGATGAAACCCGAACATATAACGGGGCTCCTCTATCCCAGGGTAGACGAGAAGTATTTGAGGGAGAAGGGTATTCAGCCAATTGCTAAGGGGTTGAACGCATCGCCGGGAGCGGCAACAGGTAGGGTGGTCTTCGATGCCGACACTGCCGTCGAGTGGGCCGAGAGGGGAGAGAAGGTCATACTGGTCAGGGAGGAAACCAAGCCGGATGATGTGCATGGCTTCTACGCGGCCCAAGGGGTGCTCACCAGCAGGGGAGGGATGACGAGCCACGCCTCGGTGGTTGCGAGGGCCATAGGGAAGCCAGCTGTGGTAGGCGCTGAGGACATAAGGATAGATCACGAGAGGAGAGAGTTCCGCGTCGGCGATATCGTGGTTAGGGAGGGCGACGTCATAACAATAGACGGCTTCACCGGCAGCATTTACTTGGGGGAGATACCCACTGCCAAGACGAAGCTGCCCAGTGAATTCTTCGAGCTACTTGGATGGGCCGATGAGGTGAGGAGACTTGGCGTGAGAGCCAATGCAGACACGCCCGAGGATGCGAGAATAGCTAGGGAGTTTGGAGCGGAGGGGATAGGACTTCTCAGGACGGAGAGGATGTTCAGGCAGCCTAAGAGATTGGAGATCTTCCAGCACGTGATAATGGCCAGGGACGAGAGGGAGAGAAGGGAAGCTCTGAAGGAACTCGTTCCCCACCTCAAGAGGGATTTCCTAGAGATATTCAGGGTCATGGAGGGATTGAAGGTTACGGTCAGGCTCTTCGATCCACCGTTGCACGAGTTCCTCCCCAGCCCAGAGGAGTTACTCGAGAGGATATGCGAGGCAAGGCTGAAGGGAGATGAGGGCGAGGTGGAGAGGCTGGAAGAGGTATTGAAGAGGGTCAGGGAGCTCAAGGAGGCCAATCCCATGATGGGACATAGGGGCGTGAGGCTCGGCGTCACCAACCCCGAGATATACGAGGCTCAGGCTAGGGCCATAGCTGAGGCTTACCTCGATCTGAGGAGGGAGGGCAAGGACCTCCACCTCCAGATAATGATACCCCAGGTCTGCGACTTCAGGGAGATAAGGTACGTGAAGGAGCACGCTATCGAGCCTGTGCTGGAGGAGCTGGGCGTTAAAGCTGCGATAGGCACCATGATTGAAGTGGTCAGGGCCTGCCTCACCGCTGATAAGATCGCCAAGGAAGCGGAATTCTTCAGCTTCGGGACCAACGACCTGACCCAGGGCACCTTCACCTTCAGCAGGGACGACGTTGAGAACAAGTTCATGCACGACTACTTGGAGAAGGGGATACTGGACTTCGACGTCTTCCAGTCCCTCGATTTCGAGGGAGTGGGCGAGCTGATGAGGATAGCTGTGGAGAAGGGCAGAGGGGCTAATCCTAACCTGGAGGTAGGCATATGCGGGGAGCACGGTGGAGATCCTAGAAGTATAGAGTTCTGCCACCGCATCGGCCTAGACTATGTGAGCGCTTCCCCTTACAGGGTGCCTGTAGCCAGGCTTGCCGCGGCCCATGCGGTTTTGAGGGAGAAGGGAGTAGAGTTCCCCGCTTACTGATCCTCCCTTTTCTTCCCGCCTGCTCTTCCACCTGCTTCTGATACTCCCCTCAGGAACTCTCCCCGTTTGGAGGCTGACCTGAGACGTAACCATGTACCCAGAAGGAAAGCCAGTAGCACGACACCCACGATCCCAAAAGCGGTGGGTATCCGCTCCCGCGATGCTAGCACCGACACCCGCGTGGGCCGCACCGTGGTGCCTGAACTTGGGGGCACTGCTTCAGACACGCCCCTCTCTTCAGCTTTCACTCCCGTTCCCCGTATCTCGATCTCCCCTACTGTCAAGAGCGCTAGGGCAGGTCCCCTTGGCCCGCAGAACAGGCCATCTACTCCCCCTTCCAGTTCCCTGACCTGCTTCAGGGAGCCGTCATTAGCAAGCGAGTACACCTTACCTGTGATGTCTCCCAGCAATATTCCCTCCTCGCCCGCGCACAGTCCACGCCACCAACCTGGTTACTGATTTAGAGCTAAATCCTTGGACCAGATGATCTCTCCTGTCGACATGCTCATTCGCAACAATTCAAAGGCGATTCCACCGCTCCTGTAAATGTAGAGTAGTGCGTCATTCTCTCTGACGGGAATGAAATTCGAGAGGTTTCCATTGATCCTGAACGACCTTACTACGGTGCCGTTTGTGGAGAGCAGGTAAGCTGTCCCCTCACCGGTTGACAGGAGGTATCGGTTGCGCAAGGTGACCAGCATGTTCGGATATGAGTCCAGATCGAACCTCCACTTAATCTCGCCCCTCAGGGATGTGAGAAATACCTCCTTCCCGGAGGTGAAGATTATCTCCCGCCAGTCGGGTGAGGGAAGGGCCAATGGTTCGTCGCACGACTTAGCGAAGAGGGCTTCAGCGCTCCCGTTCGAGTTCTCGTAGACAAAAATCGTGTCATCATCGAAGACGGCTAGGAGGTACCTAGCATCGTCCGATGAGAATGCGCACTCGGGGGACGCGACCTCCCTATTTACCCTCCAGACGACTGATCCATCCGTCGAGTTAAGGACCAGAACGGTGCCGTTTATAAGGGAGGCCGTCACCACCCCGCCCAAATATGAGAATCGAATCGAATTGGGAAAGTCGAAGAGCCCGTAGGGCAGGAGAAGGGACCATTTCCTTCCATTGACATCGTAAACGGAGATCTTTCCTATGGAACCGACGGCTACCGCGACCCCCTCATCGTAGAGGATCTCATCGACCCGCATACAGGGATCCATGAGCATCCCCTCATCTCCGAGCTCCCTGACCGTCTCATCGAGGGAGTATATGGTTCTAGAGTCCCCCCACAGGATTATTCGGCTCCCATCCGGCGATGTCCTTATCCCTCTGACGAAAAACGGCTTCCTGAACTCCTCAACCGTGTTTCCTGATTCATCTAATATCAGAACTCGGGTGCCGTTCCCCGTGGGTATCGTGACGGCCATCCTCCTGTGATCGGGGAGGAAGGTTCCCCCGAGTATTATACCATGGAAACTCTGGGACCAGATCTCGTCTCCTGAGGGGGGGTAAAGGGTCACCGTGTTCATTTGTATGATCGCGTAGTATCCCTCGTCGTCCACTAAGGGCTCCATGGTGAAAACCTCCTTGAAGTGAGGGTCCCTCTCACCTGTGGTGGTGTTGAACACCGTCAGCACGTAATCCTCCAGCACAGCCAGATACTTGCCCTTGG
>JARZZM010000055.1 GCA_030130125.1 Thermoproteota archaeon | reverse complement strand
TAGAGGTCCTGGCGACGGATCCGGGGTTCAAGAGCGATGTGAAGGCGTGGATCGAGAGGACTGGAAATGAGCTGATAAGCGTGACGGAGGAAGGAGGGGTCATAAGGGCCCTGATAAGGGTCACGGCTCGTTAACCTGTCCCAATTTCGCCCTCCTCAAGGTGGTTCGGAGATCCCGAAGTCCACCCCACATCTTTATCTCCCGAACAATGGATATTGAAGCGCCAGCTGGGTGAGAGGAGATTAGCTTAGATATCTGAGCCTAGCCTTCTCGATTTAGCCTCGGCTAATTTCTGAGGGAGATCTCCGTCGAGTTTTTATTGGGAAAACCCCGTTTTACAACACAACTAATATGAAGGGTTGATCATCATGACGGATGTAGAGCCGACAATTTCCATCGATGCTAGGGGCATATCCTGCCCCGGTCCCCTGACGAACCTCATCAAGGCCTACAGGAAGGCCAAGAACGGGGATGTGATAGAGGTCCTGGCGACGGATCCGGGGTTCAAGAGCGATGTGAAGGCGTGGATCGAGAGGACTGGAAATGAGCTGATAAGCGTGACGGAGGAAGGAGGGGTCATAAGGGCCCTGATAAGGGTCACGGCCAAGTGATCGGTGATCTCAATGTCCAAGAAGGTTCTGGTGATCGGTGGCGGTGATGGCGGGACAATATTCGCCAACAGGCTGATGAGGAAGGTCCCCGGCGAAGTGGAGGTCGAGGTTATCGATAAGAGTGATCTCCACTGGTATCAACCTGGTTTCCTATTTGTAGCCGTGGGAGAGGCCGATAAGGAGGACATAACCAAGCAGAGGAGGAGACTCTACAGGGAGGGAATCAGGTTCACTCAGGCCGAGGTGACCGAGATAGATCTGGACGACAGGAGGGTCAAGCTGGCAAACGGTGAGGACAGGGTTTACGATTACTTGGTGATAGCCACGGGATCTACACTGTACTATGATGAGATACCCGGATTCAGAGAAGCCGTGAACCACATGTGGACCTTCGATGACGCAAAGAAGCTCTTCGAGGAGCTAATGAGGTTCAAGGGCGGAAGACTGGTGGTCGGAGTGGGTGGGCTCACCTACAAGTGCCCCGTGGCTCCCTTGGAGATAGCCTTCCTGGCAGACGAGTTCTTAAGGGTAAGGGGCGTAAGGGAGGAGACCGAGATAAAATACATCTCCCCCCTAGAGAGACCGTATCCACCCAGACTCCTTAGCAAGGTCATGGTGGAGAACATGGAGGAGAGGGGAATTGAGCCCGTGACCTACTTCACCGTCGACGAGATAGACCCCGAGAGGAGGGAGGTGAGATCTATGGAGGGCGACTCCCTGAAGTACGATCTGCTGATACTGACGCCTCCTCACAGGGGCGCCGATGTGATCATTAGATCAGGGATAGGGGATGATGAGGGATGGATTCCGGTGGACAAGTACTTCCTTAACATCAAGGGCTACGATGATGCTTTCTCCGTCGGAGATGCCACCGCCCTTCCCACACCCAAGACCGGCGTAGTCGCGCACTTCCAAGCATCGACAGTGGCCGATAACATCGCATACGAGATAAAGGGTGAGAGCAAGAGGGTCATGTTTGACGGACAGAGCTTCTGCCTTATCGAGATGGGAAGGGGGGTCGCATCAGCTCAGGTGTCCAGTTACTTCTATAAGGACGCCCCTGGCCTGATACCGTCGAGGGTCCTCCATCTGGCCAAGCTGGCCATGAACAGGATATACTGGACATGCATCCTGAGCGGAAACATATAGGAGGTGTGTTCAATGTCCGATGAGAAGAGTGGTCGAAGTTCGAATTCTGTTCCTGATTCCTCTGAGGTCAAGACTAGGACTTCAGTGGAGGAGCTCTTTTCAGATCCTCAGAACGTTAAGAAGCTGGAGGTGTTGCTGGAGAGGCTGGATTCCCTCAATTACCTACTGGAGAGGCTCGAGCTTTTCATAGGCGCGGGAATGCTGGACGAACTGTTCGGGCTGTTCTTCTCGATAATGGCGTTTGAAAGGGCTTTTATGAAGGAAGAATCTCTACAAGGGCTATCAGAGCTCTTGGGAAGATTCGCTTTCCTCGCCTCGCCGAAATGCATGGAAGAGCTGTCTGAAGCACTAGATAAGGACGAGAGACTGGGCCTCATGGGCCTGATGAACAAGTTGAGAGACCCGGAGGTTCAAAGAGGCCTAGGTGTGGTGATGAACGCTCTTAAGGTCGTTGGCAGGTGTGCCGACGAGTGCAGCAGCTTCAAGTGAATCAACACTTTCTTTCTCTATTTTGGGGATCAAGTACTAAAAGATGGCGAGGACTTCTAGATACCCTCTGTGTATCTGAGATACGGCGCGAGAGTAAAAATAGGGTGAAGGTAGGGGGTGAAGAGAACCCCTCAAGACGGAGGGAGAAATATCGTCATCACGCCGCTCTGAAGGATCACATATCTGAGTATGAGGCCCCCGACTATGACGAGTATTGCTGCCACCATGGGTATAGCGCAGCTAGCCCTCCTGCCCCTATTCTCGCTCATTATATGCCAGTACTCCAAGAGGAGTGGTATTGATAGGCCCATGAGGATCACGCCTCCTATGAAATATGGTGCGAGCTCGCCTGCCGTCAACAGCTGAACTGACAGTTCAGCTTCTCTAGGCCCGTAACTGAAGATGAACAGGTAGGTGAATACTATCAGTAGCTCTATAGAAATCAGTATGGCGTCCCATTTCCCCAGTATAGAGCAGTATTCCTCGTACCTGTGCCTCTCCTCCTTGGGTCTGGTGAAACCGTAGATGTCGTTGACAAGTAGAATTCCCACGACTCCTGTGGAGAGTGCTGAGGCCACGAAGAGAAGCGGTAGTGCTGGGGTGTGCCAGAACGGGACGGATTTGAGGATGCCTATCAGCACTCCGGTGTAGAATGTGGTGAGGAATCCAGCTATTGCCGCCAATAGGCCTGTTAGATTGGCTACGCTTCCCCTTCCGTACCATGGGAGCACCGGTATTATCCTGCCGAGCAAGCTGGGCCACTTAACCTCCAATGATGTTATGTATATCAACCCGAATATGATGAAGGCCGTTAATATTGAAGATCCGACGAATATCATAGACCTAGTATTCAAGTGGGGGCTCATGAAGACGAGATAGAACTTTTCCGGTTTCTCTAAGTCGAGTATCAGGAAGAAGACGCCCACGATGACTATGATCAGTGAAGTGATGGCTGAGATGGCTGCCAGCTTCTGTTCGCTCTTTCTGCAGCAGAAGTAGTAGCTGACCATCATGCCACCGCCGCCCATACCTCCTAGGAAGAGGTAGGCTGCGATCAACCACTCCCACCAATACTGGACAGTGTACACATCACTCACCTCCCACGGAGGACTTGAAGATATAGAACACCTTCGGTCCAGTGCTGAGATCCGGCCTAAGCGGCACGGCCTCCCCAGACTGAACCAGTTTGTACACCTCGCTGTTCGGGTCCTCCAAGTCACCGAATATCCTAGCGTGGCCGACGCAGGTCTCCACGCACGCTGGCTGCCTGCCTTGAAGGACGCGGTTGTCGTAGCAGAAGGTGCACTTGTCTATGGCGCGCTTCCTCTCGTCCACGTATCTTGCATTATACGGGCATGCGACCGCGCAGTACTTGCAGCCTATGCATATATCGTACCTCACCAAAACGACCCCATCCTCGTTGATGTAGCTCGCCCCGGTCGGACAAACGGTGACGCACGGTGGGTTCTCGCAGTGCATGCAGAGTCTGGGAACGAATAGTCTCTTCACATTAGGGAACTCTCCGAAGATGAACTCCGGGACGTGGGTCCTGCGCTTACCTTCCTCCCAAGGAGTCTCGTTCTCGAAGTCGCAGGCCGCTATACAGGCCCCACAGCCCAAACAAGTCCTAAGATCCATAACCATCCCATACTTGGCCATGAAATCACCCCTACACCTTTTCTATCTTCACGAGGAGTTCGTTTGTTAGGGCTCCGGGCATTCCCCTCGCGTAGTGGAAGGGCCAAAGCTTGTTCAGAGCTACGCCACCTCTAGCGTGGGCAATCCTGAGCTTCTCGCTCTCATGCCCCCACTGAGTGTTCAGGAAGGCCGTGTCCTCCCTTATGGCTTCGGTGACGAAGGCTGTGGTGATCCCGCTTTCTCCCGTGGCTAGGCTCGTTACCCTGACCTTGTCCCCATTCTTTATGCCCAGCTGCTTAGCTCTCTTGGTATTTATCCACACACCTATATGCTCTGGTCTGAGCAGGGAATCGAGCATCTTGTTGTCGGTAGTGTGGGTGTAGCTGTTCAGGGGACTTTTCCCGTAGACGAAGTAGAATACGCTCGGATCCTTCATGCTCTCGTATTCTTCCATGACCTTGGGCGGGACCCAGTCGGGCAGCGGATCCCAGACCGGATCCTTGCCGAACATCGAGGTCATCTTGCTCATAAGGAAACTGTAGATCTCTACTCTGCCAGTTGGGGTGTTTAGGGGCTTCTTGTAGGGCATCGTACCCATCAGCTCCTCCTTGGGTTCCTTCAATACGAAGCCCTTACTCTCTATCTCCTCAAGGGAGATCCCATAGGCTTCCGCCTGAGCCCTCCTTATTCCCCTTATGCCCTCTCTGTCCATGTATTCCTTCAGTTTCACTGCATCCACATGAAGAAGCTTAGCAAGGGCGTTCACATACCTGTCATAGATGCCGAGCTTCTTGGTCAGCGCAATTAAAATCTCTATTTCAGCCTTGGCGTTGAACTGTGGATCCACAGCCTTAACGGCGGTCTCGAAGGCCCCATCCAAGGACATCTCCACATGGCTTATCGGGAAGTCCTTCTCCAAGTATACTGCGTCCGGTAAAATGACATCAGCGTACATGGTGGTGTCCTGAGGGAGTATGTCTACTACCACAACGTCCTTCAGCCTCTTAAAGGCCTCTTTCCATTCCCTGTCGCCACTCCAAGTTCTTATAGGATTACCGCCTATTACAAAAGCCATCTCTATCGGATACGGATCTCCCTTTGTTATAGCGTCGTAGAGGGCCATGTAATTGGGAACGGATATAGGCATTACCCCGTGCTTCTTCCCCCAGAGCACATCGTACCTCTTCTCTGGTGGAGGACTACTCTTAGCCTCTCTGGCAGCTAGATTGAAGGATACCCCGCCAGGCTTATCTATGTTGCCGACCATGGCGTTGAGTACCGCTACCATCCTCTGGGTCTGGAGGGAGTTCTCATAGCGAGGATCATGCCATCCCGGATCTATCACAGCTGGCCTTATGGTACCGAACTCCCTGGCTACCTTCTCTACCAACTCGGCGGGCACGTCGCACACCTGAGAAGCCCACTGCGGTGAGTACTGCTCAAGCCTCTCGGCCAGGGCCTGGAAG